>JAUVPT010000137.1 GCA_030598525.1 Gemmatimonadota bacterium | reverse complement strand
CACTGCAGTGTGCCGTACAGGATTCTCGCGATCGGGACAGCCCCCGGCAAGGAGACGCGATGGGCAGGAAGGGGCCACTTCGACCGTCCCTCGACAGACGCCGCTTCGTGAGGCGGATGACAGCCGGTGCCGCCGGTCTCGCCCTGGGCCGGGTCGCCCGGCCGTCGCCCGGTGCTGCCGTCTTCGCCAGCTCGGCGCCGGACACCGGCGCTCTCGTCCCGGGAGGGCCGGAGCCCCTGTTCGGGATCTCCCTCGCCGAGTGGTCGCTTCACAAGGCGCTGTACGATGGGAAGCTGGACAACCTGGACTTCCCTCGCGTGGCGCGCCGTGAGTTCGGGATCGATGCGATCGAGTACGTGAACTCGTTCTTCAAGGACAGGGTGGGGGACCAGGGTTATCTGCTCACCCTCAAGGATCGGTGTGAGTCGGAGGGTGTGAAGAGCCTGCTGATCATGTGCGATGGGGAAGGGCGCCTCGGTGACCCGGATGACTCGGCACGCACGACGGCGGTCGAGAACCACTACCAGTGGGTCGAAGCTGCCCGGCTGCTCGGGTGTCACTCGATCCGGGTCAACGCCGCCAGCGAGGGAAGCTGGGAAGAACAGCGCGATCTGGCCGCCGACGGGCTGCACAGGCTCGCGAAGTTCGGCGCCGGCTACGGCATCAACGTCATCGTGGAGAACCATGGGGGGTTGTCCAGCAACGGGCGCTGGCTCTCGTCGGTGATCGAGGCCGGTGATCACCCGCGTCTCGGCACGCTGCCGGACTTCGGAAATTTCCGGATCAACGAGAGCGAACGCTACGACAACTACCGCGGTGTAGAGCAGATGATGCCCTACGCCCGTGCGGTCTCCGCCAAGACAAACGACTTCGACCAGTCGGGAGAAGAAACGAACCTCGATTACGAGCAACTGATCCGCATCGTGCTCGACTCAGGATACCGTGGATGGATTGGCATCGAGTACGAGGGAAGCCGCTTGCCGGAGCCCGAGGGGATCCGTCTCACCAAGGCCCTTCTCGAGCGGGTTCGGGATCGGCTTGCGTCCGAATACGCCTGATTTCAGGGCCGAATGTCAACCCTCCTCGACGTCATACTCCCGGTTTTCGGCCTGGTTCTGCTGGGGTTTGCGGCGGTCCGCCTGAAATGGCTGGACTCCGATGCCGTGCGCGGGTTGTCGCTTTTCGTGTTCAACTTCGCCCTCCCGGTGATGCTGTTCCGGACCCTGGCCCTCACGCGACTGCCGGAAGAGTTCGAGTGGGCCTTCCTCCTCTCCTATTATCTCGCGGCCCTGTTCGTGTTCGGCCTCGGCATGGTGGTGGCGGGGCGCGGGTTCGGGCGACCTCTCGCAGGGCAGGGGCTGGCCGGTCTTACGGCCTCCTACTCGAACACGGTACTCCTGGGGATTCCGATCGTCCTGACCGCCTTTGGCGAAGCCGCGGCGCTCCCCCTGTTCCTGGTTATCGCGACTCACAACCTGGTCCTGTTTCCGCCAGCGACAGCCCTGATCGAAGCCGGGCTCGGGAGCAAGAAGAGCCTTCGAGGTCTGGTTGTCTCGACACTGCTGGGCATGGCGAAGAACCCGATCGTGGACGGATTGGCGCTCGGCCTCGCGTTCAACCTGCTCGGACTGGGCATACCGGACCCGCTGGATTCGGTAGCTGCGGCCCTCGGCTCAGCCGCCCTCCCGACGGCTACCTTCGCGCTCGGCGCGACGCTGGCCCGGTACCACATCGCGGGCGCCCTGGCGGAGGCCGGGGCGCTGATCGGCTGCAAGATGCTCGTGCAGCCGGCGATCGTGTGGCTTCTCGCCACATTGGTATTCGACGTGGCGCCCCTCTGGACCTCCGTCGCGGTGGTGATGGCAGCGCTTCCCACCGGCATCAACGCTTACCTGTTTGCCGAACGCTACGACCACGGCGTGGCGACGGCAGCCACGGCCGTTCTTCTGTCCACGGGCCTGTCGATCGGGACCATTTCGATTCTCCTGTACCTGCTCCCGGCGGGGTGATCCCGTGAGGCGGCTCTCGAACCGCTACATCGGTCGATTCTGGGCGCCGCTCGCCGCTACCTGGCTCATGATGGCGGCCGAGGGGCCCTTCCTCGCGGCCGTGATCGCCCGACTTCCGGATCCCAAGTACAACCTGGCGGCGCACGGCGTGGCCTTCGCCTTCGCCATCCTGATCGAGGCTCCGGTCATCATGCTGATGAGCGCTTCGACGGCCTTGGTAGAGGACGCCGGCAGCTATCGAAAGCTGCGGAACTTCGCAAACGCCCTGAACATCGGATCCACCGTGATGCTGCTCGCGGTACTGATTCCGTCTGTTTTCGACTTCGTGATGCGCACGCTGATCGGCTTGCCACCCGAGGTTGCCGACCTGACCTACGGGGCGTTGTGGCTGTTCCTGCCGTGGCCCGCGGCCATCGGGATGCGGCGATTCGTGCAGGGCGTGTTGATCCGCTCTGGCCGGACACGGCTGGTGGCGACGGGCACGATGATCCGGCTGGCGGCGATGTCAGCCACGGCCGTGGTCCTGGTTCTGACGACCGACATTCCGGGAGCATGGGTGGGGGCCGCGTCACTCTCGGCCGCCGTGGTGACCGAAGCCATCGCGGCCCGCTGGATGGCGTCGGCCGCCATCCGCGAGCTGCTCACGGGGCCGGATCGAGTGGACGCAGGTGCGCCGCTCCTCGGATACCGACGCATCTCGCACTTCTACTTCCCGCTGCTGCTCACCTCGGTGATCGGGCTGATGGTGCACCCGATGCTCACGTTCTTCATGGGTCGGGCCGCTTCTCCGGTAGAATCGCTGGCCGTGTTCCCGGTGGTGCACGCCCTGTCCTTCATCTTCCGGGCACTCGGACTCAGCTTCCAGGATGCAGCGCTCGCCCTGTTGGGTCGCGAGAACGAGCACTTCCCGGAGCTGGCGCGCTTCGGGGCAGTCCTTGGACTCGCCGCCACGGCCGGCCTGGCGACGGTGGCGTTCACGCCGTTGGCCGACGTGTGGTTCGTCACCATCTCCGGACTTTCCCCGGATCTCGCGGCGTTCGCGATCACGCCGACGAGGATCCTCGTGGTCATTCCGGCGTTGTCGGTATTGCTCTCGTTCCAGCGGGCCATCCTCATGCAGTCGCGGGTCACGCGCCCGATCACGGTGGCCACGGCGATCGAGGTGAGCACGATCGCGATCCTGTTTACGGTCGGCGGTTGGTGGATCGGGTGGGTGGGCGTCACGGCGGCGTTTGTCTCATACGTCGGCGGGCGGGTGCTCAGCACGGCGTACCTGACTTCCCAGGTGCGGAGGGTGCTGCCCTCGAGTTGACGGGCCGTTGCATTGTGCTCACGTCAGTGATGGGATCTTGTCGACGTGCTGAGTGTCCAAGCGATGCTAACGCTATCAAGGTGACCGATATTACTTGGCTTGGCGGGTTTCGACTCAGGATGCGCGAGTACTTCCAACGTTTATGGAAAGTCGGTCAGTCGGAGACGCTGAGCGTAAGCGGGCGGGAGGAGCCAGAGACAACTCTCCCTTTGGACCCGGTCATCGAGGAGTACAAGAAGGGCGTGGATCGCACCCTGCTTCGCGAAAACCTGCGACTAACAGTTCAGGAACGGGTCGACAACCTCATTGCCCTTCAGCACCTGGCTGCTGAGGCGCGACAGTCTGAAGACGCGCCGCCGTGACCGCCGATCCAGTCAGTCCAGCTTCTTCACCCTGATGTTCCGGAAGTAGACGGCGGTGTCCCAATCGTGGTTCTGCAGGCCGATGAAGCCCTGCTCCGCGAAGTCCTCGACCTTGCCGCGCGGCTCCGCGTGCCAGTCGATGACCTTCTCCCCGTTCAGGATCACCGTGATCAGGTCACCGACGAACGAGATCTCCATGTCGTGCCACTGGCCCGGAGGGTGCTTACGGTGTCTCGCAGGCGCCTCGGCGTCGAACACTCCGCCCGTATGCTGGACTGCCCCGGTGCTCGGCGCTTCCGCGTCGTAGACGGCGCCCGTCTGGTGGATGGCCTCGGGCGCGGTGTCGTGAATCTGTATCTCGAAGCTGTGGTAGATGTAGTCGTCGCTGACAGGGACGTTCGGCACTCGGAGGAAGATCCCCGAGTTGGACTCCGGCACCGAGGTGTCGAATTCGAGGCGGAGAACGAAGTCCCCGTACAGCTCCGAGTGCCACAGCAGGCCCATGCCCCCGTGCGCCGTAAGTATGCCCGCCTCGTGATCGAGCGTGAAGTAGCCGGGTCCATAGTGGTTCCACCCGTGCTTGTTGAAACCGCCGTTCTCCCACTCACCGATCAGGGGAACGAACCCGTCGGCCAGTTCTTCTTCCGTGATGCGGGCCACGGGCCCTTCCGGTACCTGCGTCACCGCTGCCTCCTGTCCGTCCGATGCGGGCTCCGCGGCCGACTCATCGACCGCCCGATCCTGCGTGTAGGTCATCAATCCGAGCCCCGCGGCGGCCAGAACCACCAGGGCGATGATCAGTTTCTGCGTGTTCATCATTCTCTCCCGGGATTCCACTCGCCGCGCGCCACGGCTGGGACGAACGTCTCCAGGTCAGGGGGCGGGAAGGGGATCGTGCGTTCCTGCTCTGCGCTCATGTACGCGGTCATCAGAAGCTCCGTCACGGCCAGGCCGTCGGCGAACGTCTCGTCCGGCATGCGTCCCTCGCGGAAGGCTCGAACCATGTGCCGGTTCTCTCCCACGTAGCCATACTCCGCCTCTTCGTCCGCGACGATCGGCATCACACCCGTCTCGGCGTTCTGCTTCTCGACCAGGTCTTCGCCGGTGTCGCCCACGACTTCCCGGCTGAGGAAGACCTTCGGACCGGAGTCGAGGGAGTTGATCTCCATCGAATACTCGGGGCCGAGGAGCTCCATGCTCAACCGCAGGCCGGCGCCCACGTAACACCACGAGGTCGTGACCTCGACGATGCGCCGTCCGCCCTCACGGTCCCGGTACTCCACCATGGCGCGGGCGAAGTCCTCTGCCGGCCGGTTTACATAATCCAGCTTGCCTCCGCTCATCTCGGCGAGTTGCGCGGCGTACTTTGGACGCTGCCATTTCAGGCAGTCCGCGTGCGCCGTCACCTTGACCGGGGTCAGCTCATCGCGAGGGGCTCCGGGGGGCGTGAGGAGGAAGCGGGCCACCTCGACCGAATGGCACATCATGTCGTTCAAGACACCACCGCCCTGCAGCTCCCCCTCCCAGAACCACGGCATGTGAGGACCCGCGTGTTCTTCGGCCGAACGTGCCAGGTACGGTGGGCCGGTGAGCGCTGCGCCACGGGACCATACGATGTTCCGCCCCCGGACGACGCCCGGCGT
>JAUVPT010000277.1 GCA_030598525.1 Gemmatimonadota bacterium | reverse complement strand
GGGGCAGGAGGAACCCGGCCGCCCTCGATCCGAAGCACCGCGATGTCGGTCAGCTCGTCGGCCCCGACCACTGTCGCGGGGTGGACCCGTCCCTGGGCGTCGGTCACGACGATGGAGTCCGCGCCCCGGACCACGTGCTCGTTCGTGATCAGGAATCCCAGGTCGTCGATGGCAAACCCGGACCCGTACGATCTCCGCAGGCGGGACTGCGGCGCCGTCCTGCCGAAGAAATCCTCGAACAGGCTGCGGGGCCCGGACTGGCCTACCCGCAGGATGCTGATGCTGACCACAGAGGGGGCGACTCGCCGTGCAGCCTCCACGATCGGCGTGTAGCGCCGGCTATCCGTACTCTCCTGCAAGCCCTCCGCGGGGTCGGCGGTGGTCACAGGTGCGGCGAGAACGACCGCGGCCGGTCCGGTCTCTCCCGACTCGCCACCTACCCTGGAACCGAGAAGAAGGCCGGCTGGAAATGCCACGACCAGGAGCGCCGGGATCCATATACGCCAATCACGTCGGTTCAACGCAGTTCCTCTCCCCCGGTGGGGTCTCCGTTCGCGGGACTCGGTCGATCGGCCTCTGCCTGGGCAGGTACCGGCCACAGGCCAGGCACGCCGGGCGATCGGTTCCAGCCCGTCCGATACCGGACGCCGGTAAGATAGAGTCCGCAGGCCTCCGCGGGCCTGGGTGGCCGCACGCCTCCCGTGCCTGCCAACAGTCTTCCGATGTCGTCGGGCGAGCGGTTTCCCACGCTCTGCTCCACCATCGTGGCGACCAGATATCGTACCATGTGATGGAGGACTCGGTCCGCGACGATGGTGAAGCGCAGATCACCCAGCGGCGTTCGCAGCCACTCAGCCTTTTCGACGGTGCATACGGTCCCCACGTGAGGCTGTCCGGACATCGCGAAGGGCTCGAAGTCGTGCCTCCGGAGGATCGGACGGGTCGCGTCCCTGAGCGTATCCAGGTCCGGCGCCTCGGCGATCCACGCCGTGCCCCGGCGCCGGGACGGGGCTCGACCGGTGTGACCGGGCGCCAGGTAGTATTCGTAGCGGCGTCCCGTGGCATGGAAGCGGGGGTGGAAGTCGGGTGTGGTCTCCTGCAGCGTCTCCAGCCACACGTCGCTCCGGAGCAATGAGTTCAGGGCGCGGGCGAGTTCGGTGGCAGTCCAGGTGAGAGGCGCATCGAACGACACTTCCTGGCCGGCGGCGTGGACTCCCGCATCCGTTCGCCCCGCTCCGTGCACGCGTCCCAGGATATCGAGCCTCCGCAAGGCGGCCTCGATATCTCCCTGGACCGTGCGTACGTCCGACTGCACCTGCCAGCCGGCGAAGGCAGAGCCGTCGTAGTGAACCGTGGCGCGATAGCGCTTTACTTCGCGGGAGTGCACGGCGGCAAGCTACCGGAAGGGCGAAACGGGTGTCAACGCGCTTCGGTCCGCCCGGTCGGAGATGTGTGGATCAGGCTTCGCGCAGGAGAACTGCTACATCCCAGGGCCCCGGTACGGGCGGGGACGTGGGACGTAGAAACCAGATCGTCGACGTGCCGTGAATCCGGCAACCGACCAGGAATGGCTGGCGCGGGAGCCGACCGCCGGCTCCCTGTCCGACCTCGGGCTGCGGCGACGTTCCGGAAACGGGCGAAGACATGCCGCTAGTACCTCCGGATGACGCCGACGACGACACCCTGGACCGTCACCCGGTCGGCCTGGAAGTACATGGGCTCCAGGTCCGGATTGGCAGGCTGAAGCCGAAGGATCCCGCCGGCTTCCCGATAGAACTTCTTGACCGTGGCATTCTCATCGTCGATGAGTGCGATCACCATTTCGCCATTGCTCGCCGTGTCGCTCGCCCGGACGATGACGTAGTCACCATCCCTGATCTGCTCCTCGATCATCGAGTTGCCTCGTACCCGGAGCACGTAATGCGCCACGGGGCCCGAGACCATGTCCTCGGGGACCGCGATCGCCTCCTTTTCGGCGACCGCCTCGATCGGCTCTCCTGCGGCTACCGTTCCGAGAAGGGGGAGATCCACGGCCGCGAGCCGCATTTCAGTGCGCGCCAGCTCGATCGACCGGCTCTCGTTGTAGCTCTTCCGGATGTATCCCTTGGCCTCGAGGTTCGAGAGGTGCTCGTGCACGGTGGCCAGAGACCTGTACTGGAAGAACGCCGCGATTTCTTCGAAGCTCGGCGAGTACCCGCGGGTGTCGAGGAAGCTCTCGATGAAGTCCAGGATTTCTTTTTGCCGTCGCGTCAGAGCCATGGCCTGTATTCTCCTGGCGGCCGAGTGGGAACCGAACGGAAACCGAAATCAAGCTACCCGAACAGGAACCGAAAAGCAACCCGGCCCAGGTTGGAATCCGGGAACGCCGCGCATATGTTCCTCGCCGTTCGGTTCGGAGGCGACGGCAGGAGCTCTTGCGGGAGGATTATGACCAGACGTTCGCGCGCGGCGGTTCGTCGTCGACGGCAGTCTCGATACGGAGGTTTGTGGTTCACGCTGACCGCCGTCGTCCTGGCCGTCGCCGTGGCGCCCGGGCCGCTGAGCGGGCAGGACGTCGAGCCGACGCGAGAGGGTGCCCTGGCTCCGGCGCTGAGCGCCGCTCTTCAGCGGGCGGCTTCGGGCGACACACTGTCCATCATCATCCAGTATGCAGCGCCGGCCCCGGCTCCCGGAGCCGCGATCGACCTCGTACAGCGCATGCAGGTTCGCTCGGCGAATGCCCTCGTCCGGTTGGACTCGGCGACGGATCGGCTGGGGTCGGAGCTCCGGATACGGGAGCGTCTGTGGGTGGTCCCCGCGGTTACGGCCGTGGCGACCCCGGCCGCGGTGGCGGCGCTGGCCGCGGATCCGTCGGTGACACGGATCTATCTCGACGAGAGGCTGCCGGTGATCCTTTCTCCGCTCGCGGGGGCGCTCGCCGATCCGAGCTACACCTCCCAGGCGATGCAGACGATTGGCGCGGATGCCGTGTGGGACCAGGGCGTCACGGGCGAGGGGACGACGATCGCGTTCTTCGACTCCGGCGTCGATGGCTCCAACGCCATGGTCTCGTCGAGATGGAGGGGCAGGAGGTCCAACCTGCGGGCTGCCTGGTTCGATCCGTTCACACGCGCCTCGGCCCCACAGGATCTGATCGGCCACGGCACGCAGGTGGCGGTCTCTGCGGTCGGGGCACTCGCTACCGGGGACACCCTGAAGTTCCCGGATGGAACTCTGATCGTCGCTTCGTCCCCGATAGACGTGGTGACCGGTCCGGCCCCCGGTGCGGAGTGGATCGCGGCGCGCGTGTTCGAGCGTTTCGGCGGCGAAGACTACACGAGACGCTCCGTCTTGCTTCAGGCCTACCAGTGGGCCCTGGATCCGGACGGTAATCCGGCGACCCAGGACGCCCCGGACGTGATCAACAACAGCTGGGGCGTCTTCCCCG
>JAUVPT010000314.1 GCA_030598525.1 Gemmatimonadota bacterium | reverse complement strand
TCCGTGGGTACGTGATCCGAGACATCTCCCCGGCCTGCCAGGGGCGCCGCCGCAGCCGCTGCGAGTATCAGCACGAGCGCGACGCGTGTGGCCAGGAGCAGGCGGTCCCTGAGCTTGAGGGCCCTGGCGCTACGGTCCCTGGCGCGCCGCAGATACCGGATCGCCGGGAATGCGAGCCTGCGTCGGGTGTCCCGGTGGAACAGGTGCAGAACGACGGGTAGCGCCGCGAGAGCGGCCAGCCCGAGGGCCAGCGGAGCGAGGAAGCTCATCCCAGGCGGGACCTCTTCTCGAGGTACTCACCGAGAACGGAGCCGAGTGGAGTGTCCGTGGTGAACAGGTGGTAGTCCGCCCCCATGCGGCGGCACTCCAGGCGCCACGACCGGACGGCCTCATCGACGGCCCTCTTGTACTCGGGACGCAGCCCGGCGGAGTCGGTCCTGATCTCCGTCTCGTCCTCCGGGTCGAAGAACACGGCGTCGCCCGCCTGGGGAAGGTCCCGCTCACCGGGGTCCATCAAGTGGAATACGAGCACTTCGTGCCCCCGATGTCGGAGGTAATGAAGGGCCCGGAGGGTCTCGTCCGGGTCCACGAGAAGGTCCGAGATCAGAACGACCAGCCCTCTGCGCCTCATGCGCAGGGCGACTTCGCGGATCGCACCACCGGCGTCGGTGGTCCCCGATCCCCGCAGGCCCGCCAGCGAGCCAAGCAGCGTTCCAAGATGGCGGCGTGTGCCCCGTGGCGGCACTCGCACCCGAATCCGATCGTCGAACGCCAGCAGACCCACCGCATCTCCCTGCCGCAGGAGCAGGTACGCCAGTGAGGCCGTCAGCAGGCGAGCGTATTCCAGCTTGGAGAGCAATCGACCGGGCGCCGACGTCCAGTCCATCGACCGACTGGTATCCACGGCCAGGTAGGCACGCAGGTTGGTTTCCTCTTCGTACTGCTTGACGTAGTAGCGGTCGGATCGGGCGTACATTCGCCAGTCCATGTGGCGCATGTCGTCGCCCGGCACGTATGGACGGTTCTCGGCGAACTCGACTGAGAATCCGCGGTGCGGCGAGCGATGGAGGCCGATAAGGAACCCCTCCACGACCGAGCGGGCCACGAACTCGAGGTTGCCGAGCGCCGCCAGGTCGGCCGGATTGAGCCGATCCACGGACGGACGAACCGACGTCGCGCGACCTGTCGAAGTATTGCCAGCGGAACTTCTCGCATCCATTCCGACTACTCGGGTGTTGTCATGTAGAGTGATGACGCTGCCTGGCCAGACCGGGGGCGTCCAGTAGAGTGGATAGCACACCGGGCATGCGGTGAAGTTCCGGCGCATTGTTCCGCCTGCCGGCATCGCGCGGACGGCGGCCCGAATGTCGAGAAAGGACAGTATTCGATGCTCACGAGTGACTTGAGGAAGATCGTGTCGGTTGCCTTCACCGCGGTGCTGGTGACGGCGTCCACGGCGTGTGGCCAGATGGCGTTGGGCACAGACGAGGATGCGACGCGAGCCGCAGATCTCATAACGCAGGACAACCTCCGGCTGCAGTTGGGCGTCATCGCCCACGATTCCATGCGTGGAAGGGACACGCCGAGCCCGGAGCTGACGCAGACGGCGCACTACATCGCCGGCCTGTTCCAGGAGTTCGGGCTCGAGCCCGGGGCAGGGGATGGCTACATCCAGTCGTATCCCATGACACGTATCAGCCCGGCCAGCGCCGATCGCCAGGTCTTCCAGGTTTCGGGACCCGACGGCGAGGTCGACTTGGAATACGGAGTGGACTTCTTCGTGCAGGCCACGGGAGAGAGCGCGGAGGCGGACGGACTGCTGGTCCTCGTGCAGGGCGCCGAAGACATGCCGAGCGCCGCGAACCAGATCGCCATTCTGCGGGTCACGACGGCGAACATCCGCCAGGTATTCGGTGGACGACTGCGGGACGCGATACGGGCGGCGAGCCCGGCCGGCCTGGTAGTGATTCTGGATCTGCCGGAGGCGCAGTTCAATCGCTTCAGGGGTTTCCTGGGCAGCGAGCGCGTGGTGTTCGGCGACGTGGAGTCGGATGGCGTGCCCGTGGTCTTCGCCGCGTCGGGGTCGCTGCCCGCTGACCTGTCCGGCCAGATCGCCGCCGGGAGCCTGGAGGACGGCTGGACCGCGCGAGTGGCTGCGCGAGCCGAGGTCGCGGTCGAGGAAGCGCCGAACACGATCGGTATCCTCCGGGGGTCCGATCCGGATCTCCGGGACGAGTATGTCCTGATCACGGCCCACATGGATCACGTCGGCGTCGGTCGGCCGGTGGATGGCGACTCCATCTACAACGGGGCGGACGACGACGGCTCGGGGACGGTTACGGTGGTGGAGATCGCCCGGGCGTTCGCCAGCCTGGAGAACGCGCCCCGGCGCTCGATCATTTTCATGACCGTCAGCGGCGAGGAAAAGGGCCTCCTGGGGTCGCGATACTACGCTGAGAATCCGACGTTTCCACTCGAGAACACGGTAGCGAATATCAATCTGGACATGGTCGGCCGGAACTGGTCGGACACGATCGTGGCGATCGGCAAGGAGGAGTCGACTCTCGGCCCCCAGGTCGAGCGCATCTCCGCTGAGCATCCCGAGCTGGACATGGCCGTGATCGACGACATCTGGCCGGAAGAGAGCTTCTACTCGCGTTCCGATCAGTACAACTTCGCGCAGCGGGGCGTGCCGGTCCTGTTCTTCTTCAATGGGACGCACGACGAGTACCATCAGCCGGGTGACCACGTGGATCTCATCGATTACGACAAGATGGCTCGCATCGGACAGCTGGTATTCTACCTGGGCCTGGAGCTCGCGAACCAGGAGGAACGTCCGGTGTGGGACCCGGAAGCCTACGAAAGAGTGGTCCAGACTCCCCGGACCTGACATCAGGAAGTTG
>JAUVPT010000080.1 GCA_030598525.1 Gemmatimonadota bacterium | reverse complement strand
GCGGATGAATGACATCGGCGTCGCGTCGGTAGTGCTTGTGCACCCGGCGGGCCACGAATGCCGAGTTGGCCATGAAGTGATCCACCCGAAAGGCCGAGGCGAGATCCCACCGCCGTATGTAGTGGAGCAGTGCGCGGGCCAGCGGCCGCATGGGCTTGGATACGTCACGCAGGTAGTCCCAGTACATGTCCCAAACGTAGCGCATGGGACTGTGGCAGTAGCACACGTGGAGTGTCTGCGGGGTGGTGATCACTCCCTTCGCCGGACCGCATTCGCTGCTGATGACGAGGTCGTAGTCTCGAAGGTCCAGTTGCTCCAGGGCGAGCGGCATCAGGGGCAGATATTTCTGATAGTATCGTCGCGCGCCGGGAAGCCGCGCGATGAAGGTCTCCTGGATGCGGTGATTTAGGATCGTGTCGGACAGCACTTCGGGATTCGCCACGTGCGTATAGATGTCCGCGTCCGGATACAGCTCGCACAACGCTTCGACCACGCGTTCGCCGCCGCGCATGGTCACCAGCCAGTAATGAACGATCGCGACTTTCAATCCGACTCCTCCGGTGCGGCTACACTGCCGATCGCTTCCCTGGTCATGGCCGCCAGCCTCTCTGCCTGCAGGTTCCAGTCGTGCTGCCGTGCCTCGTCGATTCGCTGATCCCGTACTGGATCGTCCGGTGACTCGGCCAACGCGCGTTCGAGCGACAGGGAGAAAGCGTCGGAGTCCGCTGCCGCCACGTGAGCCAGGTGACGATACGCCTCGAGACTGGGCAGCGGCGTCATCACCACCGGTTTCCCGGCCGAAAGATACTCAAAGAACTTCAGAGGAAACATGTGCCGTGTGTACAGGTTGAGCCGATTCGGGAGCAGGCACACATCAAATCCTCCCAGGTAGCCGGGCAGATCGTCCCTCGAGCGCGACCCCAGGAAATGCACGTTGGGCAGTCCCTCCAGGGCAGCGACCCGTGTTTCGGGATCGCCCTCGCCTATAGGACCCACCATGACCAACTGCCAGTCCGGATGGCCGCAGAATACCTCCTCCAGCAACTCGAGATCCAGCTTGTAGTCAGAAATTGCGCCGAAGAAGCCGATCCGCGGCCGATCGATTCGGGCCAGGTCCTCCGGAACCGGCTCGCCGAGGACGGCCTTGTGGAACAGTTCAAAGTCTGCGGCGTTCGGCAGGTATTCCAACCTGCGAGCGGCCGACCGGGGCCCTTCGGCCAGTCCAGGCGCGCTGACGATCACCAGGTCGGCTACCCGGCACAGATCCTCCTCGGCCCGCTCGATCAACTCTGAAGGAATGCCCGGAGAGCCAGCCAGCTCATCCACACAGTGGTAGACGATGGCGGACCACTGCGTCGCACCCAACTGGTCGAGGACGAGGGGATTGTATGTCCACAGCACGGCGTCAGTCATTCCGATCCTGCGCATCGCGCGTCGCAGGCGATTGGCCAGGAAACGGCGGTTCAGGCGGCGAACGAAGGCCGATTCGTGGAACGGGATCACGAGGGGCGAGAACACCCACACGCCGGGAACGGCTGGACGAACACGGTTGGCCCGCTTGAGCCGCCTCCACATGCGGCCCAGGTCCCGTCCGGAGACTCCGGGCCGGCGAAGGCCGAGGGACTCGACGTACAACACCCGGTGCCCGGCTGCCCCCCAGCGCGAACTCAACTGCTGTTTGTTCGTCCACAGCGGATTGTCCCAATCGGCCGTGGCGAGGACGACAAAATCCATCGGTCAGTCCTCCTGGGTCGGGCCGTCGCCGGTATTCCCCGCATCCGATCGCGACTCGCGGCGGCCGAGCCGGGCGAGGGCCCAGCGAGCGTCAGTGCGTAGCGGCGGCCAGGCGGCCAGCACGACAAGGCCGTAGGCGCCCGTCACACCGGCGCCGAGCACGAGGGCGAGCAGGCCGTCCACCGGCAGCCTGGGGAGAAGGATCGCCAGAGGGGCGAGCAGCAGCACGGGCAGTCCCGCGTGGACGAGAAGCGTCTTCACCGTGCCAGACCACACAGCGAGAAGAGCGAGGAAGACGACGGCGGACACCGACGTGGCGAGCGCCACGCCGTAGACTCCGAGCGGGCCGTACAGCGCCAGATCCAGCGCCACGTTCACGGCCAGGCTCACCGTGCCGGCAGTCGCCACTTCGCGGTTCCGCAGCGCGGCGTTGAACACGCGCAGGTAGACGTAACCTGTGGTCGCAGCCCAGGCCCCGAGCGCGAATCCGCGCAACGCGGCACTCGTCAAGCCCGTCGCCGTCTCCTGGAACTCGCCTCTGCGATACAGGACGGTAACGATATCCTCAGATAGACCCCACACGAAGATGGAAGCGAGCAGCGAACCGAACAGAAGCACCGTGAATGCCCTCTCCACCGACGCCCGGGCATCCGACCAGGTCAGTCCCCCTAGCTGCCCTAGCGCCAGCGTCGCTATCGGCACGGCGAGCAGCATGCGCGCACTGTCGGTTACGAAGTGCGCGTAGTCCAGGGAAGCTACGCCGCCGACGCCCGTCAACGTGGCGACGAGGCGATCCACCACGATGCTGGCCTGTGTGACGAGGACGAACAGCGCGAGGTGGCCCAGCGAGCGCTTGAACACGCGCAGGTGCGGCCCGCCCGGACTTCGGGTCGGCCGCAAAGCCTGTCCGACGGCCGGATCGGAACGACGTATCCGCCACATCGTCCACGCGGCCATGACCGCGTAAGCTACCACGAACCCGACCGCCAGCAGCACCGGGGCGCCCCACGCGGACGCTGCAACAATGGCGGCGAGGGCCGCCACGTTCTGCACCGAGGGGCGGACCGAATACGGGAGGTAGTCGCCGTGCGCCACCTGGACGTTGACCAGGAGCGCGGAGATCGAATACAGAAGGACCCCCACGGAGCCGACCCGGATCAGGCGCACCGTCAGGAGTCGTGTCGGCTCCTCGAATCCCGGGGCGAGGATAGAGACCAATAACGGAGCCGCGACCAGCAGGGCCACGGCTACGAGGAGCATGGACGCGACGAGGAGCGTGAACACCGAGCGAACGAGGCGCGCCCGTCCCTCACCGGTCTCCTTGCGATAGGCCGGGATGAACGCGCCGAACAGGGCCTCGCCCGTGAAGAAGTGCGTGGGCAGCAGCAGGGCCGTCATGGCCAGGCGGAACGCGTCGGCCACGTACGTTGTGCCGAACGCGTAGGCGAGGGCGATCTCGCGGGCTGCCCCGAGGAGCTTGCCGACGAGACCACCCCCGAACAGCGTCGTCAACTTGCCGCCAAGTGAGCCGCTCACAGGCCCTCCAGGAGATCCAGGTAGCGCTGGGCAATCTCCTTCCAATCGAACGCAAGAGCGGACGACCGTGCGGTAGAGCTCATCTTCGAGTGAATGACCGGGTCACCGAGGAGCCGATCGAGGGCAATCGCGATCGGGACCTCGTCGCGATCGACGAGGAAGCCGTTCTCGGAGTCCACGACGTAGTCCTCCACACCTCCGATCCGGGGAGCGATCACGGGCACCCCGGTAGCAAGGGCCTCGATGCACACCAGGGCGAAGCTCTCGTACCGGCTCGGGAGAAGGAAGGCGTCGGCCGCCCCATACAGGTCGGGCATGTCCTCCCGCCGGCCCGCGAAGTGAACCCGGTCACCCACCCCGAGGCCAGCCGCGAGGCTCCGGAACCGGCCAGGGTCGTCGTCTCCCACGACGAGGAGCCGGGCGGGGCTCTCCATGCGGGCCAGGGCGCGGACCGCCAGCTCCAGGCCCTTCCGCTCGAACTCGTGCCCGGCGAACAGGATGACTTTCGCTTCCGTGTCGATCCCCAGCTTGCCGAGGATCCCGGGTCTCCCGTCTCTCCGTCCGGGGTGGAATCGCTCGATGTCGATGCCGTTCGGGATGTGAACCACCCGGTCACCCGAGACCCCGTGCCAGCGCTCGAGTTCGCCGAGCAGGCGCGAGCCGACCACGACGATCTTCCGGTGTCGGCCGAACCGGTAGGTGAGCCGGTTCCGGGCCACGAGCCAGGGGTGAAGGGGGTTGAGAAGGAACCGCCGGTCGCCGGAGTCCCACGCTTCCTTGAGCGCCGCGGCGTGCACGCTGTGTAACACCAGGACATCGCCGCCCGTGTAGTCGCCGTGACTGATCACCCACGGACGATCGCCATCGCCGTCGGCCCGCAGCCGGGCGAGCCGGGCACCCGCGGCGAGCCCGAAGGCCGTCGAGCTGAGCGGGAGCACCATGCGGCGCCATGGCTGGCCGGCCCTCTCGAGCCCTACGGTGCGCGCGGCCAGGAACTCGACGCTCCCATCCTGCGGCTCTGACAGGCCGTTCAACATCCCCGTCAGGACGCGGGCTTCGGCGCCCGCCTCGAGGAACCGCCGGTGCAGCTCGTACGCGACGCCGCTCGCCCCTCCCGCCGGGCCGAAGCCTCGCACGACCTGGATGATACGCATGGGCATCGCCGGGCTCTCACCTCTTGCTGACGGGAAGGGTTGCCGGGAAGTATACAAGGTCAGTGACCGGCCAGGGTACTGTTCCGCCGGTTTCCACGTTCACCCCCTGATGCCATGAGCTCTAAGCGGAGCGTCCTGATGGTCTCGCGCAGTCTGCCCTTCCACCACGCGGGCGGGATGGAGTTCGTGGCGTGGGACCTGGCCCGGGCCCTGGCGGATTCAGGCCCGGCCGTGACCGTGCTCACGACCCGCATCCCGGGCAGTCCTGCCACGTTCACGGAGAACGGAGTCGCCGTCGTGGCCCTGCAGGGATCTGCGCCTGGGCGATACTCTCGGGACTTCTGGCGGGCATCGAGAGAGTGGTTCCGCCGGAGCGCGCCGGGCGTGAACGCCGTGCTCAGCGTGAGCGCGGGAGCGTACGGGCTGTTGCCCGAGAGGGCGCACCGACCGGAAACCCGCTTCGTCATGCAGGCACACGGGACCTCCGTAGGAGAGATCCGATCGAAGCTGAACACCCTCAGTTTGTCCCAGTGGCTCCGCTCCGGCCGAAACGTGGCCTGGCTCCGCCGTGACCTCAGGGCCTATCCCCGGTTCGATCGGGTGGTGGCCGTGGGGCCCACGGTCGCCGCGCAGCTCCGGGCTCCGCCGCTCTCACGTGCTCTTCCGGCCGAGCGGGTGCTCGTGATCGAGAACGGGATCGACACGGAATGCTTCCGGCCGGATCCGTCCACCGGGTCCGAGATCCGAGCGTCGCTGGGCTGGGGCGCCGCTGATCTCGTCGTGGCGACGGTGTGCCGGCTGCACCCTCAGAAGGGAGTTGCCGAGGCGCTGAGAGGGTTCGCCGAGTTCGTTCGCCGTCGGCGCCCGGAAGCGCCCCGCGCCCGCTGGCTCGTCGTGGGCGATGGGGCGGCACGCGAGTCGATCGAGGCCGAAGCGTCCCGAACCCTTCCGCCCGACGGCTACCGGGTCGTCGGCGCGGTGGAGAGGAATGAGATCCCGGCCTTCCTCAACGCGGCGGACGTGTTCCTGTTCACAACCATGCACCTCGAAGGACTGCCGCTCAACGTGCTCGAAGCGGCAGCCACGGGTCTGCCGCTCGTTCTGTCGCGCACGCTACGCGATGGCCTGGATCTGCCGGGTCCAACCCGGTACGTAGATCCCTCAACAGCGGATGATATAGCGAACTCGCTCGACCAGATTCTGTCAGTCGAGTCCGCCTACCCGGAGGAAGGGGCTGCGGCGCTTCCCGACCGGTACACCTTGAAGAGGTCGGCGGCACGATACGCCGAAGTCCTGTTCCGGGAGCCGACCGAATGACGGCGGCCGAGTTCGGCCCGCTCGCGCCGTACTTCTCCGGCGAGCGACTGTACGGCGATGATTTCTCGCTGGAGCAGATCCGGGAATGGTACGAGGATGAGAAGGAGGGTTACGCGGACCTGGGCGCGAAGGACTCGGCGTCCTACGCCTACGCCTATCACGCCCTCAACGCGGTGCACGGGTTCCGCTATCTGCCCGGGCGACGGTTCTCGCGGGCGCTCGGGATCGGTAGCGCGTACGGGGACGAGTTCGCGCCGATCGCCGATCGGGTGGACGAAGTCACGATCCTCGAGCCCTCCGATTCATTCGTGAGGAACGACATCCACGGAATCCCGGCCCGGTACGTCAAGCCAGCGGTGGATGGCACTCTCCCCTTCGAGGACCACTCGTTCGATCTGGTGACCTGCCTGGGCGTCCTCCACCACATCCCCAACGTGACGCACGTCGTGAATGAGATCCATCGGTGCATGCGTCCGGATGGGTGGGCGCTCGTGCGGGAGCCCGTGGTCTCGATGGGAGACTGGAGGCGTCCCCGGCCGGGCCTCACGACGCGGGAGCGGGGAATCCCGCTCGCAATCTTCCGGGATACGCTCGCGCAAGCGGGCTTCCGAGTTGTCCACGAGGCTCCGTGCGTCTTCCCGTTGGTGCCGAAGCTGTGGCACGTCTTCGGGAGAGAGGCCTTCAACAGCGGGCTCGGGACGCGGCTTGACGGCGTGCTCTCGCGGATGCTGAGGCCCAACCTCCGGTACCACGCCGACACGTTCGTGAAGAAGTTCCGGCCCGTGGCAATCTACTGCGTGCTCAGCCGGTGAACTCTCCCGGCGGCCGAGCCCCGCGCCGCGATTATCCGGACGAGCTGAGTATCCTGGCTGTCACCGCGGCCGGTCTCGTGGTCCTGCAGGGCTACGTGCCGCTGCCCGGGCAGCTCGACATCACACTGTGGCAGCTGTTCCTGGCGCTTGCGATTCCGGCGATGCTGGTGTTGGGGCTCCCGGCGGCGGACGCGTTCAAACGTCCACCATTCGTCGGCCTCGGTCTCCTGTTCGTGATTACGGTCCTGATCGCCCCCACGAGTACGGGAGGCGAAGGGGCTCTTCGGACCGCCATCTTCGTGGCGATCGCGATCTCCGCATACCTGGTGGGCTACAAGATCGGCGTCGGGGGACGGCTGCCCGTCCTCCTGAGGGTGTTCCTGGGGTTCGCCGCGCCATTCGCAGTGCTCAACGTCGTATTCTTCGCGGTTCCGTGGCTCGAGTTGTCGTTCCTCAGCTCGCCCGGCGCCAAGCTGCTGATCGAGCCGAACACGCTGGAGGGCCTGGCCGACGCCAGCCTGGCAAACAACGTGCTCGATCCCGGAAAGGCCGGCACGCTGTTCGTCAACACGAACATCGCCAGCATCTTGTTCGGGTTCGGGCTGTGTGTGTGCCTGTATCG
>JAUVPT010000273.1 GCA_030598525.1 Gemmatimonadota bacterium | reverse complement strand
GCGCTTTGCAGCCGGCAGAACAATACGGAAGCGCCGCGCTGGACACTGGTTAAGGCGGTTGGAGACCGGGACGAGCGCTCGCTCAGTCCCCCGCGAGCCGCGCTGCGAAACCGCCCCCGCCATGGAGTCCCGCCCACTCCGACACCATCCGGCTCAGGTCGTGCTGGAGCATCTCGCGTACCAGGTCGGGCAGGACTGGCGCCCCCTGCGACCGGGTCCCCTTACCAGTGATGACATGGACCACCCGTCCCGGCGACGTCGTGGCGTGACGCTGGAAAAAAAACCGAACTCGAGTCTCGGCCTGGCCTGCGTTCATCCCGTGGAGGTCCAGCGTCTCCACGGGTGACTCCACCAGGAGGCGAGCGATGCCGGTGAGCTCGGGTGGGGAGGCCGGCGTCTCCCTGGTCTTCTTTCGCTTCTTCTTGCGTGGCATAAGGGAATCTCGGCACCTGACCCGGGGATCGCCACCGGCGCGAGGCCTCGCCCCCTGGCCGTTGCCAGCCCCTAATCCCTCCATGAGCCACAAACCCCATCCGGTCCGCGGCCGCCTCAACTCGTGGTTCCTCGCAGCAGCCGAGAAGCCCATGCACCGCGAGTACGGAAAGCGGAAGCTGGGGATCTTCGGTGATCTGCCGCCGTTGATCGTCGAGCTCGGGCCCGGTTCCGGGTCCAACTTCCGCTACTATCCGCGGGGCACTCGGGTGATCGCCGTCGAGCCCAACCCGATGATGCTGAAACGCATGTACAAGCAGGCGGATCGGCACGGCGTAGAAATCGATCTTCGGCACGCCGGTGCCGAGGGGATGGAGGTCGAGTCGGAGAGCGCGGACCTCGTGGTGTCCACTCTCGTCCTGTGTAGCGTGCGTGACCCGGTGCGGGTCCTGGCGGAAGTACGGCGCGTCCTCACGCCCGGCGGTCGGTTCGCCTTCCTCGAGCACGTGGCCGCCGAGCCGGGCACTCGGCTCCGCAAGGTGCAGGACGCGATCTTCCGCCCGTGGCACTGGCTTGGCGAGGGCTGCCACCTGAACCGTGACACTGCGTCGACGATCGAGAACGCGGGCTTCAGCGACCTCGAGCTCGATCGCTTCGACGGCTCCGGGCAAATGCCCTACAGGCCTCACATCTCGGGTTTCGCCATCCGCTGACCCGGCCAGCAGAGCCTTCCGGTTGGCACACCACTTGGGGATCGCCTATCCTCCGTATGTGGATATTCGCACCAAGCTGGTCTTCGCCCTGGTCGCGGTAACGCTCGGCAGCATGCTGGCGTTCGGCGCCTTCATGTACAGAACGGCCGGTGGGATGGTCGACCGTACGGCGGTGGAACAACTCGATGGCCTGGCGGAGTCGAACGCCGACGCGCTCGAGAGCATCGTGGACGGGTGGCGGGAGCGCGTCCAGCTGGTCGCCAGCCGGACACAGCTCAGGCTCAGCCTTCGCGAATTCAACGCCTCCAGCGATCCACAGGCCCGCTCCCGGATCCAGCGAATTCTCGATGATGCCACGGGTTCGGTTCGCACGATTGCCGCGCTGGCCACGTATGCGAGGGACGGCCGCCTTGTCGCCCAGTCCGGGGACGCGGCAGACTCGATTCTCGCCGAACTGTATCCGAAGTCGAGGGCGGATTCCAACGAGCAGGTGCGCTTCCTGGGAGTCTCCTTCACGCCCGAGGGCTATCCGAGGGTGGCTTACGGCACCCGTCTCGTCCTGGATGGTGAGCGAGTCGGCTTCCTGTTCGTCCTCCTCAACGGCAGGCGGCTCGTAGAGCTGACGGCGGATTCCGTGGGCCTCGGCACGACCGGCGAATTGATGATCGTGATGCCGGACCCGGAGGGTGCTCGGACGCTCCACCCGGTTCGCGGCGGTGGGAGCGATATTCCCGGTAGTGTTCTGCTGGCTGGTGAAGGGGATCCCGCGAGGCGCGCGCTCAATGGGGAGGAAGGCATCTTTCGAGAAGGGGTGGTTGACTATCGGGGCGAAGTCGTCTGGGCAGCCACCCGTTACATCGAGGAGACCGGGTGGGGCCTGGTCGTGAAGTTCGACGAGGCCGAGAAGCGGGCGTCGATCTACGAATTCCGGGATGAGATGGTCGCTCTGGCCCTGTCCCTGGCCGGAATCGGCATCCTGGTGGCATTCATTCTCGGTTTCCGGTTCGCGGCGCCGATCCACAACCTGGCGGAGGCGGCGAACCAGATTCGCGAGGGGGACCTGGACGCGAGGGCGGCCGTGAAGCGCGAGGACGAAATCGGCCTGCTGGCCCGCACCTTCAACCACATGGCGGAGGAACTCCAGGTGCAGGTTACGGAGCTCCACGAGTTCCAGAAGTTCTTCGAGCTGTCGCTGAATCTCCTGTGTATCGCGAACACCGAGGGCTACTTCAAGCGCGCGAATCCGGCGTTCAGCCGGGCGTTGGGCTGGACCAACGAAGAGCTGCTCGGCCGACCGTTCTTCGATCTCGTCCATCCAGACGACCTGAAGGCCACGCAGGACGAGATTGCCAAGCTGGCGCAGGGTGTCCCGACGATCTCATTCGTCAACCGGTTCCGGTGTGCTGACGGGACGTGGAAATACTTGCGTTGGACTTCCTACCCCGAAGCTGAGACCGGGCTTCTGTACGCCATGGCGCGCGAGATCGACGACCCGCAGGACGCCTGATGCACGCCACTCACTTCGTCCAGCTGGCCGGCGGTCTCGTGTACCTCCTGTTTGGTGGCGATCTCCTCGTCCGCGGAGCCGTCGCGCTGGCGAGGCGCTTCCACATCTCGCCGATCGTGATCGCACTCACCGTCGTGGCCTTCGGTACTTCGCTCCCGGAACTGGTGGTCGTGCTCCAGGCGACGTTCACCGGGTACCCGGGGCTGGTTCTCGGCAACGTGGTCGGGAGCAACACCGCCAACGTGTTGCTCGTGATAGGGGCGGCCGCGGTGGTCTACCCGCTCACGTACGGTGAGCATTCCGTCCGTCGTGACAGCGTCTTCATGATCGGGGCCACGATCTTGCTCATCTTCCTGGGTTGGAACGGCATGCTGGGCCCGGCCGAAGGGGTGGTCCTCCTCGTCCTACTCGTGGCCATCATGGCGCTGACGGCTCGGAACGCGGCGCAGGCCTACCGAGAGGCCGAGCTCAAGCCTCCCATGGAATGGGTGCTGGGCCTTCCGACCCGGATGTCGATGATCCTGTTCTTCATCGTTGTCGGAGCGGTATTCCTTCCGCTTGGTGCGCACCTGGTGGTGGCCGCGTCGGTCAGGATCGCCAGCCACATGGGCGTGAGCGAGACGGTCATCGGCCTGTCCGTCCTGGCCATCGGGACGTCCCTCCCGGAGTTGGCCACGACGGTGATGGCGGCGGTCCAGAAGCGGACCGAAGTGGCGATCGGTACGGTGGTGGGCAGCAACATGTTCAACATCCTGGCGATCATGGGGGTCGCTGCCGTGATCGCGCCGTCCCCGATCGCCGTGCCCCGGGG
>JAUVPT010000221.1 GCA_030598525.1 Gemmatimonadota bacterium | reverse complement strand
CGGCTGCTGCCGCGACGGTCGTCCGCCTCAAAACACGACCTCCAGTCCGAGACGCAGCTGCCTGGGCTCGCTGAACAGAAGCGACGGGTCGCTGGCATCCATCGCCGCTGCGAACCGCGCCGTGTCGAATTCGGTCGCGGTGATGACCCCGTTTCCATTCAGGTCCGTGAGAGCAGCGTATCGGTCGGATTCCCGCGGGATCGGGAACGTGGACGTGACGGGTCTCTCGGCCAGGTCGAGAAGCGTTCCCATGGACGGCGCCAGGAGTCCACTGTCGCGCCGGAGCGCGATGACGTTGTCCTTGCCGAACAGGTTCTTTCCGTCCACGACGAGGCGGAGGGCACACCCCCGGCAGCCCGGCAGTCGGGCAAAGTCCCACGTGAACCGCGCGTCGAATACGCTGGTCCACGGCAGGCGCTGGACCTCGGCGTACGGTGCGGTCTCGTCCGGACGTCCGGAGGTAAGAGGATACCCGCTCCTGAGGCGGGCCGTCACCACGAGCCCGAAGGACGATTGAGCGAGTCCGCCATGCGTGGGCAGGATGCCCGTGGCGGAGGCCGCGCGTCCCAGGAACATGGCCGCATCGATCGTGTGGCGCCGGTCGAAGGCGAGCGGGAATTCGGCCGTGGTGCCCGGCGGGATGACTCCGGAATCGTCGAATGCTCCCGAGGTGATCCCCGTCGCCTCTGCCAGGGCGTATCCCGCTCTCAGCCCGAATCCTGGCCACCGCCCGCGGAGCGAGATCTCGACCCCCTTTACCGTCCCCTTGTCCCCCGTCGTGAACAGCCCGGAATTCGTTCCGCCGAGGCCCACGTTGCCGGTGACCAGGTCAGTGAGGTTCTTCAGGTAGCCTGTGATGTCGAGGCCGATCACGTCGCCAAACAGCTGGCTGAATCCAGCCTCGAAAGCGTTGCCCTGCTCGAAGGCGAGGTTGGGGTTGCCCTGCCGGCGCACGTCGGTGCGCAGCGAATCGCCGATGGTGTTATCGATGAAGAACTGAAAGTCGGGTGGCTGCGCCACGCGCGCGTAGTTGATCCGGAACGCGCTCCGGCCCGCAGAGTTCTTGAACGCGCCGGCGACGCCGAAACGGGGCGTAACGTTGACCTTCCAGTCGGTGGACTCGACGGGCGCGAGGAAATCTGATCTGTCCAGGCTGAAATCGAGACCGGACTGGAATCCCTCGACGCGCATGCCCGCCGTGATCGTGAACAGGGGATCGGGACGAATGTTGGCGTCGAGGTACCCGGCAAGGGTCGTCGGGTAGAACCGCGCGTAGTTCGGGGCCGAGCCCGCCACATATGAGCGGGTCCGTTCGTAGGTCTCGACCTGGTAGAATTTCCCCTGAAACCCGGCCCGAAACGAGTTGCCGTCCGCCGTGATCAGTTCGCCGGCGAGATCGGTGCCGAGGAAGTCTGACCGGCTGTACGCCGCGATACCCGAAGTGCCGGTAGTGGTGAAGATCCCCTCGCCGGCCGCCCCGAACGGCGATCCGGTGGTCCCGTCAGGCGGGCTGTATCCTGGCACGGCGACGACCGAATCGAGCTGCTGTTCGATCGGCAGTCGCACGAAGCTCTCACCCGCGAACCGGAAGTCTGACAGGCCGAAGCCGAGGACCGTCGTGCGGCCCCTCACGTCAGCCGGGTCCACGACGCCCAGGTATCGGTCGAGCCTCTGCAAGGCGAGCCTCGCCGTCAGGTTCAGGGCCCGTCCGTCCTTCTGCGTGACATGGTCCAGGATGAGGGCTCCCATCCACGCTTCGGTGCTGCGACCCAGCTGGCTCCCCGGATTGTACTTGAACTCCGGAGTATACAACTCCCGCTGGAACCGGTTGCGCAGCAGCGTGGCAGCCAGGTTGAAGCGCCCGGAAAGGCGCTTGTCGAACCGGAGGAATGCGATCAGTCCGTCGCCCTGCTGGTATGGGAGACCGGCCTGCTCGTACGGACAGTACAGCGGGGCGGTTGCCGGGCTGGAGACGTAGCCCTCGATCGCCGCGGCCACGGTCGGATCCGCGTCTCCCGGTTGAATGCAGGTGAGCCCGCGGGCCCGGGGTTCCGCGTCCTGGAGTCCCTGCAGCTGAAGGTCCGCGAACAGAGTGGCGCCCTCTCCGAGGAAGCGAAGCGGCCCACCGGCCGAGATGTTGAGGGTCGATTGCCCGACCGATGCGGCCTCCGGGGAGAGCCGATCGGTGAGGAACAGGGCCCGGGCGTCCCAGCGCTCCGGGTCGCCCCGGCGCGTGGTATAGGAGACCACGCCGGAGAGTGAAGAGCCGTATTCAGCGCCGAAGCCCCCCGTGATCACTTCGATCTCCGACAGGGAGGTGGGAGAGAACTGCATCCCCTGCCCTTCCGTCGCGGCTTCGACCTGGTTCTTGATCGCCATGCCATCGACCAGGTACGTCTCCTGGCCGACCCTGCCGCCACGGAAGTGTCCATCGGACACGCCGGTCGTGAGTTCCACGGCTTCCTCGACGCTCGTGACCGGGAGCTCTCGGAGCGCCGCTCCGGGTACGATCTGGCGCGTCTCGCTCACCTCGGGCTCGATGAGCGGCACCCGTTCGGCCTCCACGCGGATCGGATCGACCGGCACGGCGGTCGGCTCGAGCTCCAGGGCCAATTCCGATCCCCGTGAAGCGCGCACGAGCACGGACTCGAGCTCCAGCGCCCTGAACCCGACCAGTTCGACACTCACGTCGTGTCGCCCTGCCGGTAGCCCGGCCAGCACGAAGCGGCCCGTCTCGGAACTGAGGGTCGAGCGATCCAGTTTATCGATGCGGATCAACACTCCAGCGAGCGGCTGGCCGGTGGAGAGGTCGATTACGCTGCCCTGGATCCGGCCGGTCGTCTGACCGCTCAGCGGCGTGGAAGGAAGAAACAGAAACGCGAGGAAGACGAGGAGGAACACACACCGAACGGAGACGCCGTGACCGGATCGGTGCGCGGGCGCGCGTCCAGGCGGGGCGAGGCCACGGGTCATCGGAACCGGACGCACTCCTCGCACGCTTCCGTCGGAAGTTCGGGCACCCGGGTGATCGGATAGACTTCGCTCTCCTCCAGCGCCGGATCCAGCAGGTTCCAGGACAGAAAACCGTCGTCCGAGCGCGGCTCCAGGAGGACCACGATCAGCCGCCCGAGCGGCTGCCGCACGGGCACGACGACGACTCCCGCCGGGAACGTGCGCCGGACGCTCTTCCACTCGCCCCAGGCTTCACGCGGTCGATGTCCCTGGTACTCTCTCTCGGACGCCCGGGTGGAGTCGATGTAGAACTCCGAAACGTCGATCTCGGCCGCGGCATCCAGTCGGACGACCTGCACGTCGTGCGCCTCCAGCCGCTCGATCACCGCCGTGAGCTCGGCCGGCACCAGGTAGGCGGCCGGCGCCGCAGTGACCTCCGTCGCTCGGAAGGTCCCGTAGTCGGGCATCCTCTCGATGGTTTGCTCGTCTCTCCGCCGGTACATCAGTGCGCCGGTGTACGGATTGCGCTCTTCGTCCACCGCTCCCATGAGCACGTCGATCGTGTCGCCGGGGGCCAGCTTGGCCCGCAGGACCACTTCCATCCCCGGCGCCGGTCTCCGATCGGCGTCCTCGACCACCTCACGCACGCGCGTCGCGTTGGCGAACGCGAATTCGATCACAGCCTCGACGAATCGGCCATGCGCCAGGATCCGGTCCTCGAACGTCGCGTAGGAATACGCCTCGCTGAGGATCCCGAACCGGTTTCGCAGGCCGAGATAGTTGGTCGTGAACCGTGGCCGGTGATCGAACGTGTACCAGCCGCGCTCCCCTCGCATGCCGAACGTCCCGGGAACGTTGCCGTAGTAGAAGAACTCCCACCCGTATCGATCCCGCACGCTCTCGGTGACCGCCGGCAGCCACTCCTCCCGGAGCAGCGCCGTGATCCCCGCGTCCGTGGACGGATGAAGCGGAGGAGCGTACGTCAGATGGTAGGCGTGGAACGTCCCGTTGGT
>JAUVPT010000298.1 GCA_030598525.1 Gemmatimonadota bacterium | reverse complement strand
GGGGCCCAGCTGACCGTGCGTTTCAACAGGAGGTTGGTATCTTGACGCCCTTCCCACGGTGCTCAGATTACGACCAGCGAGTGTATGTCCACCGGAGAGGGAGATCCGAGTTGATGCGCACACAGATAGTGGAGAGACGGTACGGGCTGGCCGTTCTGGCGGCCGCGATGGTGGCGGCGACAGTATCGGGTTGTTCGACCCGGACATCGACGCAGGGAGGCGCCGACCACGGTGCGTCGACTTCGGAGATGGCGGTGCGCGGATTCCTGGACGGCGCCAACGCGGACAACTACCAGCAAATGTCTGACCTTTTCGGGACGGCCAAGGGACCCGCCGTGGACCAGTTCGGCGTCACGGACGTCGAGCAGCGGATGATCTTCCTGGCGGGCATCCTGAAGCACGAGAGTTACGATTTGCAGCAGGCGAACCTGGCGCAACTCGGGCCGGACAGGATCCGCTGGGAGGTCCGCATGACGGGAACGCGCAAGGGCTCCGTCGTCGTTCCGATGGTCACAGTACCGGATCTCGCGGGTCGGTGGTATGTCGAGATACTGAATCTGGATGCACTCACGGCTTCGATGGTTCCGTAGGCCTGCCGTGGCCATGGCCCGGAAGTCGAGCCGATCTCAGTCGGAGCCTTCGGCAAGCTCCACGAGCACTCCGCCGCAGTCTCTCGGGTGGAGAAACGCCACACGGCGGCCTTCGGCCCCGTCGCGAATCCCGGGTGGGATCGGAACAACCCCGGATTTCTCCAGGCGACGGAGTGTTTCGCCGATGTCGGGGACTCTGAAGCAGATATGATGGAGGCCAGGGCCCCGGCGCTCGATGAACCGGGCGATTGGCGACTCGGCGCTCAGCGGCTCGAGGAGTTCGATACGACCGATTCCGCGCCCGAAGAAGACGACCGTCACGTCTTCGGATGGAACCGTTTCTCGGCCCGCAGGGTTTTCACCCAACACGGCCTCGAAGGCCGGAACGGAGGAAGCCAGGGCATTGACGGCAATTCCGACGTGATCGATCTTGACCATTCCGGTTCCCGTATGGCGTTTTCTTGATGCCCTGCGGACGTGTCTGACAGGGCGTCGGGCCGGGAAACTAGACTCGAAGCGAGTGCTTTTCCACCATGAACGAGGAAGCATCGTGTCAACTGTAGAACTCATCACCCTGACTGACGACAATTTTGAACAGGAAATCGAGTCGAGCGAGGGGCTCGCGATCGTGGACTTCTGGGCCGAGTGGTGCGGGCCGTGCCGTCTCGTGGGCCCGGTCGTCGCCGAGCTGGCGAACGAGTACGCGGGGCAGGTGAAGGTCGGCAAGCTCGACGTTGACTCCAACCGCGTCATCTCTCAGCGCTATGGGATTCGTTCGATCCCCAGCATCCTGTACTTCAAGGACGGCGAGCTCGTGGACGTGGTCGTTGGAGCGGTGCCGAAGTCACACCTGGAGCAGAAGATCCAGCAGTACGTCTGATCAATACTCGCTCGCAGCCACTGTAGGAGAGGCGCCCTCCCCCGTCATACGGGCGGAGGGCGCTCGTTCAGGATGACGCAAGGTACTCTCTTTCTGGTCAGTACTCCGATCGGCAATCTGTCCGATCTGTCCGCACGCGCCCTGAGTACTCTGGAGGGCGTGTCGGTGCTGTATGCGGAGGACACTCGGCACAGCGGGACTCTGCTTCGCCATTTCGGATTCAGAACACCGCTGCGTTCCCTGCACGAGCACAACGAAGCGAGCCGAGTGAAGGAGGTCCTCGGTCGGCTGGCGGCTGGCGAAGACTGCGCCCTCATAACCGATGCGGGAACGCCAACGGTGTCGGACCCCGGGGCGCGGGTGGTCGCGGCAGTGGCAGAGGCAGGGTTCCGCGTTGAGCCCATTCCCGGACCTTCCGCAGTGACGGCGGCGCTCGCAGCCTCCGGGATGCAGGCCGGCCGGTTCCTGTTTCTCGGTTTTGCGCCGCGAAAGGGGCGAGCGAGGGACGAGTGGATGTCCCAGGTGTTGGACTCACCGGACACCGTAGTCCTATTCGAGGCTCCCGGGCGGTTGGTGGACCTCCTCCGAGACTGGTCCGAGCGCGGATCGAGCGACCGTCGCTGTGTCGTATGCCGCGAGTTGACCAAGCTGCACGAAGAGGTTCGCCACGGAACGGTGGCGGGCCACGTGGAATATTACTCGGGTGAGAGCGTTCGAGGAGAAGTGACGGTCGTCCTCGACGGTAAGGCCGGCGATCCGGCTCGGGAGACCGTGGACGAAGAACAGGCGGCGATCATTGCGGAGCAGCTGGCGGGAGAGGGACGAACGACGCAAGAGATCGCGCGTCGTTTGCGGGGAGAGTTCGGAATGACGCGAAACCGGGCCTACGAGCTGGCTCTCAGGGCGGCGGCACGGAAGTGACGCCGAGAGAGGCGAGCTTCGAGCTTGCTCGGATCGAGGCCATCGTCCGGACCACGGGCCTCCACATCGTGCTGTGGAGAGGGGCCATCGGAGGACTCGCCCTGGTGGCGCTGCTCGCCGTAGCCGCATGGTTGCCATATGCCTGGCTCCAGGAGGACGGTTCTCCACTTCCCATGCTGTTCGCCGTGGCGTCGATGGCGGCCGCAGGTCTGGCAGGTCTCATCGCGGGCAGATCCGTAAGCATGCATCGTCTGCACGCAATGGCGGAGCAGGCGGAGAGGGCCACGGGGCTTGCACGAGGCGAGTTCGTAGGGGCACTGGAACTGGGTGCCGAGGCAAACCTCGATTCTCCGGACCTGGCGCGTCTCCACATGCGCCGCGTGGCAGACGCTCTAAGCGGGAAGGGCCCACGGGTGCTCATGCCGGAATCGTTCGATGTTCTTCGCCGTGTACGAAGCGTCGTTCTTCTGGGTCTGGCCGCCGCGGTCGGTGCGCTGACGTTTGGCTCGGCTGCGGGGCCGTCAGCCGGTACGGATGCAGCCACGGTCCTGATTCGTCCGTGGACGGTTTCCTTCCCGCCACCGCCACCATCTCTGCGCCTTGAGCCAGCCGGGGGGCACGTACTCAGGGGGGAGATCTTTCCGGTTCGCGTCATGGCCTCCGGGAGGCGTCGGGTTACTCTCGGCCAGGCTGGTTCCGGGGCTCCTGCAGTGCGGGAAGAGCTAGCCGTCGCGAGGGAAGTGGCCGTCGGCGTGATAGGACCGGTGGACGATCCCACTCGTTACTGGGCCGAAGACGATCGAGGAG
>JAUVPT010000036.1 GCA_030598525.1 Gemmatimonadota bacterium | reverse complement strand
TCTGACTCAGGAGTCGGCGGAAGAACCGTCTTGATTGTACTGGAAGCCTGATACGGCATCTTCGATCTGGAACTGAAGGAGGAACGAACTCGCCTCTCCAGCCGCCGGAAGTGTGATCAGCAGCTCTTCACTCGCAATGATCTCTCCACCCTCACCCAATAGATCGATCGGCACGGTGACTTCCAGGCCGGCGGTAGCGCTCTTGTTCATCACCTGGCCTTCAACGCTGTACACGTTCTCGGAGACGGAGGTCAGCTGGGAACGCAGGAACTCGAACTCCAGGGCATCTCTCCGCTCAAGCACGGCCAGTGCCGCATCGGCGTCCTGTAGCTCTCGGTGGGCGTTGGCCAGGAGGTTGTAGTTGACCGACTCGAACGGGTAGCGGTCGACGAGTTCTCCCGCCACGGGGACGAGCTCATCGTAACGCTCGGCCTGGTAGTACGTGTTCGCCAGGTTCTCCATCGTTTCCTTGTTGAGCGGACTCATGTCATGAGCCCGCTCGAAGGCTACGGCCGCCTGCGTGAAGTCCTGGGCCCGGTATAGCCCGATTCCCACTTGGGACCACTGCCTGAAACTCAAATCGTCTCGAACCAGGAGCTCGGTGAACAGCTGCTCGGCGGCTTCCTGGTCTCCCGAGTCCATCAGCGCGACCGCGTAGTTGAGCAGTCCGAGCACGTCGTCGGGATTGTCGGATGCGTATTCGGAGTAGATCGCCAGGGCCTCATCGTTACGCCCGTCCATCCTCAACAACTCGGCCATGTTGATGCTGGCAGCACGGACCATGTCCGGCTCACCGCCGACCGCCAGGGCCCGCTCATACATCTGCATGGCCGTAGCGTTGTCGCCCCGCTGCTGGTAGATGTTCGCGGCGTTGGTCAGGGATCGGGAGTCGGAGTAGATCACGTTTGCCTGCAGAAAGGCCTCCAGGGCGGCGTCCTGATCTCCGGCCCGAAGTGAGTTGATGCCCCTGTTATAGAGTGGCACCCAGGCGTTGAACCTCATCTCGTTGGCCAGGTCGGCACAACCGGGCTCAACGCTGATCAGCTTCGTGAGCATCGAATCTGCGCCGCCGTAGTCCCGAAGACCGAGGTACGCCGTTCCCGCGAGGAGGTAGGCCCGCGGCAGGGGCTCGTCGTCAGAGAGCGCGGGCTCAAGCGTCCTGATCGTCCGCGCGTACCGGTCTTCCTTTGGCTGCGGGTCGTCTCGGCGAGCCGCGTAGCTGAGCTCGACGTCGGCGCCACGCGTGTGCTTGTTCCCGCTCTTGGCGCACTCCTGCGCGGACAGGCTCGCCGGCAAACCGAAAGCCGCGATGAGTCCCGCTGCCACGCCGACCTTCAACGAATGTCTAAACATAGTTACCTCAAGGCTCATATTTGCAACATGTTAGCGATTGTTGCACGAGTTCTACTTCGCGATCCGCATTCGAGTCCCCGCGCCACCCCGCCCGGGCGGCCCGGCAAGAAGTTCGCAGCCATCCTGCCACCACGCGCCTTCACGTGCAAGCCCCGACTTATCTAGTACGCGCACCGGCCGAACATGTTTCCCCCCGGAGGTGCCCTGGCTGCTCTACGTCGAACCGACGACTTCCCGCCACCTAACTGCCCGGGACGAATAGTTTCCGCTCATCCACTCGAGGTCTTCGAGAGTTCCGCGAGAATGCGCCGAGCCGTGGCAGGTCCAACCCCGCGCACCCTGGTCAGCTCTTCTACACTGGCCCTGCGGATCTCCTCGAGACTCCCGAACTCCCTGAGAAGGTCCTTCTCACGAGTCGGGCCCACCCCGGTGACCTCCGCGAGTCCGGAGCGCAGGGTACGGCGCCTGCGCAGTCTCCGATTGTACTCGATGGCAAACCGGTGTGCCTCGTCCCGGGCTCTCTGGAGCCAGCGAAGGCCCGGGTTCCGGCGATCGAGGCACAGCGGCTCACGGAGGCCTGGCACATACACTTCCTCGTGGCGCTTGGCGAGGGCCACCACAGGGATATCCGACACCCCTGCGCTCTCCATCGCGTGCAGTGCCGCACCGAGTTGTCCCTTGCCGCCGTCGATCACGACCAGGTCGGGAAGAACCTCGTCTTTCGTCACGCGACGGGAGAAGTACCGACCCACAACCTCCTGCATCATAGAGAAGTCGTCGGTCTTGCCGTCAGCGGTTTCCCGGATCCGGAAACGCCGGTACTCCTTCTTCCTGGGGGCCCCGTCGCGCAGCCATACGGCGCTCCCGACGGAGTCGCGGCCGCTGAGCGTGGAAATATCGAAACAGGCTATGTCTCGGGGCGGGGACTCCAGGCCCAGGGCCGCGGCGAGTTCACGGGCGCCGGGCGGGGCGACGGTCCTGCCGGCGACGTTCACATCGGGTTCGGTCCGTTCCGTCAGGATTTGCGCGGCATTCCCCTCCGCCATCTCCAGAAGTCGGCGCTTCGTCCCCCGATGCGGTACCCTGATATGAAAGGACCCCGCACGACGCTCCGAGAGAATGGACTCGATCAACGGGCGATCCTCGAAGTCAGCCGGGACCACCAGCTCGGGTGGCAGATCATCCTGCCCGAGGTAGCTGCCCTTGATTGCGGCCGAGGTCAGGGCCGAGAGGTCGTCGGTTGCCTCGCCGACCTGAAGGAAGTGCACGTAGCGGCCGAGCAGCTTCCCTTCTCGCACGCGGAGAAAGAGGCAGCAGACCTCGTCCCCGCTCCTCGAGATGCCGAGGACGTCGCGATCGCCACCCCGGAAGTCGATCGACGTCTGACGCTTCTCCATGGACCCCAGGCCGCGGAGAATGTCGCGGAGTTCGGCCGCGCGCTCGAAATCCAGGTTCCCGGCTGCCACATCCCTCTGGCGGCGTACGTCCCGTTTGAGCCGGCCCGTGTGTCCAGATAGGATTTCCAGAATCCGGTCGATCATCTCACGGTATTCAGGCTGCGTCTGCTTCCCCACACAGGGGGCCCTGCAGCGGTCGATGAAAAAATCCAGACAAGGTCGATCAGGCGCATCGCGCGGAAGATCATAGTGGCAACTGCGTACCGCGAACATCTGCCGGATCATCCTCAGGGCCCGGCGCATGGCCCCGACATCGGTGAACGGGCCGAAGTAGCGCGAGCCGTCCCGCACGAGACGCCGGGTGACCAGGACCCTGGGAAACGGCTCATGCACGGTCACCTTGACGTATGGAAACGTCTTGTCGTCCCTCAGCTGGATATTGAACCTCGGCGCGTGCTCCTTGATCAGGTTCGATTCCAGAAGGAGGGCTTCGGCAGGTGACTCGACGACGAAAGTTTCCACGGATGCCGTGCGGCGCGACAACTCGCGAAGCTTGAGCGACCGGTCTGCAGCTCCGCCAAAGTAGCTCCGCACGCGGCTGCGAAGCGACGTAGCCTTTCCTATGTAAAGGATCTCGCTGTCACCACCCCGGAACATGTAGACGCCCGGGCGGTTGGGAAGGGTCTTCAGCTGCTCTTGCAGGCGCTCACTCGGCACCCTGCGGGCCCTCCTCCGGGAGAATGACCGGTGGACGCCTCGCGATCAGGAGGTACGGCACCGCACCAGCGGCTCCGACCGCCAACAACAGGGCTAGATCGGCGCCAGGGCCGGCACCGGACCACAGTGGTCCCAACCACCTGTGGGCGGCGCCAGCCGTGAGGGCTGCCACCCCCGCGCCGGCCGCCAGTCGAATGGCGGCCTCTGCCGCTTTGCGATCGAACAGGTTGCCGATCTTCCGGTCAAGCATCGTCCACAACAGAAGGAGGTTGACCCAAGCTCCCGCGGCTCCCCCCAACGCAATGCCCATTGCCGCGTACGGTCGGTAGGGATCCGGGAGCCTGGCCCGGCCAAGCAGCGTGAGTAGAACCGCGAGACCAATGCCGATGGTCACGGAAACCGCGGCGAGCAACATGGGAGTGCGAGTGTCCTGCATAGCGTGGAACCCGCTGGCGAACAACTTCAGCGAACTGGACGCTACCAGGCCCAGGGCGTATGTACCCAGGACCGCTGCCACGAGAGCCGTGCTCGACTCAGAAAACGCGCCCCGCTGATAGATCACCCGGACTATGAGGTCTCCGAATAGAAGGAAGCAGACCGCTGCGGGAAGCACGAAGTAGAGGATCTGAAAGAAGCCGTTTACCAGGCGAGGTCTCAGGCGGGCTGCGGTGGCGTCTCTCGACATGTCCGGTAGAGAGGCCGCGGCAACGGAAATACCGAAGAGGCTGATCGGGAGGTAGATCAGTCGCTGAGAATAGCCGAGTGCTGACATCGCGCTCGTCCCGACGAGCGTGGCCAGGGAAATGTCGACCAGGGTCGAAATCTGGAAGATCCCCTGACTCGAGATGACCGGAAGCGTGTTGCGGGCCACGCGCCGAACGGGCTCCCAATTCCACGAAATCGTCGGACGGAAGGGGCCCGTCAGCTTGCGGGCCGCCGGTACCTGGACCGCCACCTGGAGCAGGCTCCCCGCCAGGGCGGACCAGGCTAGCGCGTGCGCGAACTCTTGACTTCCGGCAGCCTGCGCCAGGAACAATCCGGCGATCTGAGACAGGTTCCACACGGTCGGAGCGACGAACGGGAGGAAGAACTTCCCGTGGCTGTTGAGAACTCCGAGGAACCACGCCCCCACGATGAGGGCCCCGGACATCGGGAAGAGAATCCTCACCAGCTCCGTCGTGATTCTCCGAGGCTCTTCTTCCGCCCCAAACATGACGAGGTTCGTGATCCAGGGGGCCAGGATCACGCCGAGGGCGCTCAGGACTACCGCCGCGCTCAGAACGATGCCGAGTACAGAGGACGCGAGGCGGGTGGGCTCGTCGGAAGATGCGCCGTGCTTCTCGAGGGTTTCCGAGTAGACGGGCACGAACGCCGCTGAAAGCGTTCCCTCTCCGAGGAGATTCCGGATGATGTTGGGAATCTTGATGGCCGCCCAGTAGGCGTCGGCGAGCAGGTTGGTTCCCAGAAATGCCGCAACGGCTACATCGCGCGCGAGGCCCGTGATTCGGCTGAGAAAGATCCCGGCTCCGACGGCCGTCGAGGGCCGCCGGCGAAACGGATTCAGCCGATGCTCCTCGATGGGGACACCGGGAGGTCCGTCAGCGGTAGGGGCCGCGTCACTCACCCGGCCCGAGACGGGAAGTGTCGCCTTCGTCGGTCCCCTCAATCAACCGACGCACAAACTCCGTTTCGTCGCGCAGGCTCTCCATGGACTCGGTCAGGTACTTGACCTCCGCCTGGAGCTCCTGGACGCGGGCCTCCGTTTCGGGAGACGTCCCGTCCTTCTCGCCCCTGGCGATGCGTTTGGCCCACGCCTGTCCGACGGATGAGTCCAGGACGATCGCGAGGATCGGGATCATGAGAACGAGACCGATGATGACAGCCCAGTGCAAGCCCACCACCTGTCGAGAGTCAGTCGAAGGGCCGCGAAAGCGATCACGGCGCACGGAACGCTGGCTAACCTACTCCTCGGTTGCAGCGCCAGCAACGCCGTCACCGCGGGACGCGGCGTCCGGCGGAGGCGGCTCGAGAGCCGCTGCACGCAGCGCATCGATGAATCCGTCTCCATAGCGCGCCAGGTAGACCCACGCCGCCAGGGCTCGCTCCTGGGGGGTGCCGCCTGGGAAGAGGTTGGCCGCTGCCCGGCGGAGTTGGCCGATGGTCGTCTGTTCCCTGTCCCGAGTCACGCTGTCGAGGGTCTTGCGCAGAGCCGCCAACGCCGAGAAGACCTGGCTCCGGCTCTTCCCGACGGCCGGCCGAAGTCCCGGCAGGTCGGAGGCCACCGTTGTCTCCAGGGTGCCGAATCCCTCGTCTACACTGTCCTCCAGCCTCAGAAGGGCTTCTTCAACGGCTCTCGGGCGACTGCGCTCGACGAGGCCAGCGGTGGCCGTGGCGCCCCCGTCTCTCAAGTCCTCGGCCGAGACCCCGGTCTTACGAAGGAGCCTTGCCGTGTGTGGCTCGACCACACGCCAGGAATCACGCGGGAGGATCCATGGCATCGGCACATCGAGGGCGCTGAACAGTGGGCCGATTTGCGACCAGTAGGCGATCTCTCCGGGTCCCAGAACCGTAGCGCCCACGGGAAGAAGCCACGACTCAAGGACGGGCCGCAGCGCGGCAGAGGGGCTGTAGCGCTCGGTCTCTGCCGCTGCCTCGGCTACCAGGTCGGAGACCTCCATGGAGTTTCCGTCCCGGTCGATCTGAATCGGGCCGGAAACTCCTCGGAGCCGGTACCTGCCTGCTGCTCCCTCTCGAAAGAGCGGAATCGCGCCCGGGGCCTGTGTGAGCTGTTCCCGGTAGCCGAGATGGGCGACTGCATCGGTTCCCTGCCTCAGCGCTTGGTCCACCGCCTCGCGCTCCTGGAGGACCCGCCGCACGAATGGGGTTGAGGCACGTCGGACTTCAGGGTGAGCGGAATCGAGGAAGGCGATCGGAAGCCCATCCAGCCACGATGACGCGACTCCTACAAAGGCATCGGTGAACGAGCGGCCAGCCGAGTAGTGCTCTCGCAGGATATCGAGCCAGCGCTCTCCCGCCTCGCGTGCCTCGAGTGCCTCGAGGAAATCGCCGGTCAGATCGCGGATCTCGGCTGGAAGCTGAGATGGGCCGACGGACCGGCCGGCCCGATCAAGTGGGGCCGGGAGCTCCACGCGACGCAGTTCTTCATTCCGGTCCAGATATCCGACCGAGGAGACCTCGCGCCAGTCATGGTCGTCTCCCGCGACCCAGAAGATCGCCAGGCATGGGGTGCCGAGCCGGCGTTCGAGGGCGGCCGCGCTCCGAATTGCGGCCAGTGCCTTGTACAGCACGTACAGTGGACCGCCGAACAGCTGCGGCTGCTGCCCCGTCGTGACCACGAGACCCTCGCCGGCGAGGGCCGCTTCGAGTCGGTCGCGGGCCGCGGACAGAGGACAATGGAAGGCCGCTGGACTCAGGCTGGACTCGAGGCTCCGGCCAACGGCGCCTGGGGTACCTCCGTGTCCGAACGCACCGGGCGGGAACAGGCCGAGCGCGTCCGGGTCCCCACCCAGAAGACTCGAGACCAGCCCCCCTGGACCGGCGATGCGTTCCGGCTCGAGATGCAGTTCGCTCATGCCGTCTCCTCTCGCGCGGGATCCAGCCTGCCCGCCAATATGAGGCGAGGGGATCGGGCCGCGAACCGGGCTCCCTCGTAGTCACCGAACCGTTGTCGCGTCGCGAGGCCTGCATCTGCAAGCAGCGACACCAGCTCCTCACACGAATACAGGCGCACGCGCTCTTCAAAATGCCGGGCGGGTCCCTCGTCCAGGGGCTCGATGCGTATCCGCTTCACCACGACACCATCGACGATCTCCCGGACCTGGACGACCCGTCTGCCCCCGACCTCACGACTGTCTTCCTCGACGAGGTGCTTCCGAACCCGGTCAGCGTTGAGGAAGTCCAGCATGAACGTGCCGCCCGGAGCCAGCACCCGGGCCATCTCCCCGAGCACCCGTCGATCATCGGACGAATCCGCGAAGTAGCCGAAGGACGTGAAGAAGCTCGTCAATCCACCGAAGGCCCCGCTGGCGAAAGGGAGTTGGCGCATGTCTCCCCGCACCAGCGGATCCGCTGGTGCATCGGATCGGGCGGATCGCAGCAGGGTTAGTGAGAGGTCCAGACCTGTCGCATCCAGGCCGGCGGACCGCAGCTCGCGTAGATGCCTGCCGGCCCCACAAGCCAGATCGAGGAGTCGGGACCCGGGTGCTGGGGCGGCGACTTCACGGAACAGGTCAACCGCCTCTCGTGCCTCCCTCTCGTCCCTGTGCGGGTAAAGCGCGAGGTATTCCTCGCCGAACCAGTCCCGAAACCACTCCCGCGTCGGTGTTGAGGCGCTCACAGAGGTCCACCCTTATGGTACGGCTCGCCTCGCACGATCGTACCGGCCCGGTAGATCTGTTCGGCAAGAACCAGTCGGGCCATCTCGTGGGGCAACGTCATGCGGGAAAGAGACAAGGTCCGGGAGCAGCCTTTCACCAGGTCTTCGTCCAGGCCGAATGCCCCACCGATGAGGAACACGACTCCGGGGTGGCCGTACGTCGCCATGTCTGACAGAGAACCGGCGAGATCTCGGGAACTGACTTCCGTCCCGCCGCTCGTCAGGGCCCACGTGTCGAGGCCGCGGGGAGCGCGCTTCAGAAGGTTCTCGGCCTCGCGCGCCCGAACCGCCGCCGGTGAGCCTCCCACGCCGGTAGCGGCCGGAACCTCCGTCGTCTCAAGCCGAAAGTAACGGCCGGCGCGAGTTTCGTACTCGCGGATCATGGCGGCCATGTGCCGATCCCTGGGCGACCCGACCGCCAGCACGAGCAATCTCATGAAGCCCGGGATCCCATCATCTGGCCAGAACCGTGTCCCGTAGGAAGTGCTCGTTGTCTCGTCGCGGATGACTCTCCGTGAAATGAAGTCCCCTGCTCTCCCGACGACGTTGCGCGGACCGGACGACCAGGGCCGCGACTTCGCGCATGAACTCTACCTGGCGACCGCGCATGGCTCCCGGTCCAGTACCGTCCCGGGCGATGGCGCCACGCGACAGGCCGTCGAGCTCGGCTCGGGCGGCCTCAAGCCGCTCATCGGACCTGACGATTCCGACTCTGTCCCACATCAGGTCCCGGATCTCGCGCTCCACATCGACGGCCGCGGACCCGGCTGCTTCGAGATCGGGCAACGTCCAGGCAACGTCTGGAACCGGGGGAAGCGCGTGCAGATCGGCGGCCAGCCGGATCGAAGCTCTGTGAGAGAACACCACGGCTTCGAGGAGGGAGTTCGAGGCTAGCCTGTTGGCGCCATGTACGCCCGTACAGGCGATCTCGCCCGCCGCATAGACTCCGGTCAGGGACGTTCTCCCATCCCAGTCCGTGAGAAGTCCGCCGCACTGGTAGTGCGCGGCGGGGACGACGGGGATGGGGTCTCGCGGCAACTCAATTCCACGATCCGCACACGCGCCCGAGATGTTCGGAAATCGCTCCGCGACGACGAGCGGATCGATGGGTGAGAGGTCGAGGAGAACGAACTCGTCCCCCGCCCGTTTCATCTCCGCGTCACATGCGCGTGCCACGATGTCCCGAGGCGCCAGGGATCCGTGCGGATGGTAGGCGGTCATGAACTCGACCCCGTCCTGCCGCCTGAGTACCGCGCCCTCTCCCCGCACGGCCTCGGACACGAGTTGCGCCCGTTCCTCCGCCGGGAACATGGCCGTGGGGTGGAACTGGACGAATTCCAGGTTCGCTACCGCAGCCCCTGCTGCGTACCCGAGTGCGATACCGTCGCCCGTCGCGATGTCGGGATTCGTCGTGTGGCGATACAGATAGCCGGTGCCTCCCGCAGCCAACATCACAGCCCGCGCATCGATCGCTTTCCAGCGCCTGCCATGTACGTCCAGCACGAGGGCACCCGCACAACGCACGCGGTTCCACGTCGGATCCATGATGGTGGCGAGGGACCACACGAAATGGTCTTCGAGGAGGGTGATCCTCGGCTCAGCTGCAACGGCCGCGAGGAGGGCCCGCTCGATCTCTTGCCCGGTCAGATCCGCGGCGTGGAGAATCCTCCGCTCGCTGTGTCCGGCCTCGCGGCCAAGGGAAACCCGGCCACCCTCCCTGCTGAACCGCACGCCCCAGTCCATTAACTCCCGAACCCGCTCGGGGCCTTCCCGGACCAGTTCTTCCACGGCTCTCCGGTGGCACAGTCCGGCTCCCGCGACGAGGGTGTCCGCGACATGGATCTCATGGGAGTCGTCCGGGTCGAACACCGCTGCCACACCGCCCTGGGCGTAATTCGTATTCGACTCGATTCGCTCTTTCTTCGTCACGACAACCACATCGGCGTAGTGGCATGCCTTGAGAGAGAAACTCAGCCCTGCGATGCCGGATCCGACGACCAGGACGTCGGTGCGAATCCTTTCTGGAGCTCTCATGTCGCGGGACTTTCGCCCGAGTCAAAGGTTCGCGGGTCCAGGAGGGCCAGGGACGCCCGCACGGCAGTCGGCATCGGTCCCGGTTCATCCCAGACGACGTTCTCTGAAAGATACCAGACCGGTACGGAGTCTCCCAAGACCCGAACCAGCTTCATCGAATCCTTCAGCGTGCACACGATACCCGAGTCGCCTGCCATGCCTCGAAGCCGGTCGCCCAACGAGGCATCGATTCGGGCGTGATCGCGGAGGATGACGGTCTCGTGCTCACTCGCGGCAAAAGGGCTCACCTGGGCGAAGAACACCTCGGGCCACATGATGCCGGCCACGGCAACGGTTGGACGAGGCTGATCGAAGGCTCGGGCCGGTTCGTTGGCGGGGAGCAGCGGGCCGGGTAGAATCCGGGCCGTCACGAACGGTGGCGCGCCGGGGGCTTCCTCCAACTCACGTAGTCGCGAACGGCCTCTCTCGGCCAGGTCCCGACATCTCCTGGTGAAGGCTTCCTCGCCCACGGGAGCCCGTCGAACCACGACCACCAGATCTGCCCTCGTGAGCGCTTCCAGCCCCTCCCGAAAAGGGCCGGCGGGGAGCGGGGCCAGGCTTCCGCCGGTGGAGGCCTCGTCGAGAGTCACGATGTCGAGATCACGGTGCAGCCGCCGGTGCTGAAACCCGGAGTCCAGCAACGCGATTTGGGCACCCTCCGCCGCTGCCCTGCGGGACAGGCTCCCCCGATCGCGGTCGCCATACACCCGGGCTGCGGGGGCCAGCTTGCGGTGGACGTCCATTTCGTCGTCGAAACCGTGAGTCAGGATCGCGGTTTGCACGCCGGCTTTGCCGAGCCGGGCAGCGAGATCCGCGGTGATCGGGGTCTTCCCGGATCCCCCGACGGTGAGCCCGCCGACGGACACCACGGGTACCGGGGCGCGCCGGCAAGTGAAGAACCCGCAGTCATACAGGAGATTCCTTGCTCCTGTCACTGCGCCATACGCAGCGGACGCGAGCTGCAGCGCTCCCCCGGGAGGGCCACTCCACGCTCTCCGAATCCGCGCCTCTATCTGCTCACGCACCCCATAGCCCGACCTCATTCCTTCACGCCCCTGGCTCTCGCAACGGCCTTCTCACAGACCGCCGTGGCTTCGTTTTGAGCCCGTGTGACCCTGGCCTGCCAGTCGGCAGCCGGATCGCCGGCCAGGTCG
>JAUVPT010000119.1 GCA_030598525.1 Gemmatimonadota bacterium | reverse complement strand
CCCAGGTGTAGTAATCCTCCAAGCATGGTCGGTCCCTCCGTGTAGTTGGGAATCAAAACCCCTTAGAACGGCTTTCAGGGGTGGGGCATGGATGTGGTCATCCGCTGGCAGGACTGTGTGTCCTACCGTAGAAAACCCGTAAGTTCACATCGCGGAAATATGCGGGTAAACGGACTTGAGTGGTCCTAGAGGCCCTACTGGGGACGTTCCTGATCAAACAGCCGAACTGATCGGAGTCTTCTTCTCACTCCAGTGACGCACCGAGCTGCCCTCGTGTGACCTTGCCGGCCACGAGGGCGGTGTTGTATCATCTCTTGACTTTCGGTGTTTATTCGGTATTCGGGAGGAGGGGGAGATGCGGCGCTCGGCGGCCATCGTGGAGCTGGAACGGCAGATTGAACGGATCGAATCGATACCTCGCGGTCCGGGCGGTTCCGTTCCCACGGGCGTTTTTTCTCTGGATACGCTGTTGCCCGGGGGTGGATTGCCTCGCGGCCAGGTAGTCGAATGGCTGGGTCCCCGGTCGAGTGGGAAGACATCGCTGCTTCGGGCCGCTATGGCCAGCCTGCGAGCCACCGGCGAGTCGATCGCGCTCATCGATCCCGCTCGTTCCCTGTACGCGCCGGATTGGGTCGGCCTGATCGCGGGAGAGGGAAGGTTCTGGGTCATTCGTCCTCCGGATCCAGCCGAGGCCGCCTGGTGTGCCGACCTGATCCTTAGAAGTGGCGCGTTCGGGGCCGTAGCGCTCCTGGCATCCACGCACACCACGGCATCCGAAGAAGGCGATCCTCTGCTGCGACGAGCCGTAACGATACGTCTGCAGCGCCTGGCCGAGGAGGCAAACGCCGTTTTTCTGACGGTGGGGCACGTTCCGATGGCCGCCCTCCGTCTGTCTTTTCGTGCGGGTCGCATGGAATCCGTACAGGAGGATTTCGGACCCTTTCTTCCTTCCGTCCGGCCCATCTGGGTACGGGTAGGAAAACGAGGTGCGGTGGAAGTACCACTTCTCTGCCCGGTGTCTCCTCCCTGGGGACCCGATCCGGCCCGGGACCGGAAGGGTCCGGCGACTTGAGCATCGCACCATCCCGTGTGGCCACCGTTCTCACGACTGAAGGTTCCGCACTCTCCATCGATCCAGGAGGAACCCGCCTCGCGACGGCACTACTGGCCGGCTCACCGCGCGTAGCTCCGGTGGGTTCCGGGGCGTGCCGGGTAGACGCGCGAGGGTGGGACCGAAGGGGGGGCGAGTCGGCCCTGGTCCGTACACTTCGGAAGGCCGTACTGCAGGCGGGGTTCACCAGGGCCTGGGCCGGTGTGGCGGACGTGTCGGTTGTGGCCGATGCCGCGGCGATGCTGGCCAGACACCTGGACGGTCGGAAGTCGGATATTTCGGCTCTTCCCCAGGGTGTCGTGCACGAGGAAGCCACGATCATCGTGCCTCCGGGCGCCGGCCCGGCTTTCCTGCTCCCCCTGCCACTGTCGGTTCTACCGATCCCGGACGAAATGCGCGAGACCCTGCGGACGCTGGGGTTCCACCGTATAGGGGAACTGGCCGTTCGAGACCGGAGTGAGCTGGAAGTCCGATTCGGCCCTGCCGGTGTGCAGGCGCACCGGTGGGCCTGTGCGGAGGACGATCGAGCCTTCCGCTCCCTTACGACAGACGAGCTCCCCGAGTCCTCGCTGGAGCTCGACGGGGCGGCGGTCACGCTGGAGCCGCTGCTGTTCGTGCTTCGTCACCTCCTGCACAGGGTATGCTCCGATCTGCTGCGCGTGGGACGGTGTGCTTCCCGCCTTTCACTCGAGCTTCAACTGGACGGATCCGTCGCCTCGCAGCGGGCGAAGGTGCTTCCGGCACGTGCGACGAGGCGGGAGGACCTGCTGTACGACCTGTGTCGCGCAGCCCTGGAGCGCGCCGTGGATGCGAAGGGTTGCCTGGCGGCCCCGGTAAAAGGAATCACGTTGCGGGTGGAAGAGATGGCGCCTCCGGGTGCGCGCCAGGGGGATCTTTTCACGGGCGACTGGCGCGATCCGATGGCGGCAGCCGCGGCTCTTTCTCGTCTGCGTGCCCGACTGGGCGAACAGGCGGTGGCATGGCCCCATCCCCGCGCGATCCATCGACCCGAGTCTCGCAATCGGTGGCGACCGGCGGCTTCCGTCGAGACACCGGAGGAGGAAAAGGTCCGCTCCGACCCATCCCCGGGCACGAGCCGGATCATGTCCGCGGATGGAGCGCTCGAGAGCACGCTTCACCTCCTGCCCGAACCGGTCGAGGTAGATGTATGGGCCAGTAAAGGCTGTCCCCGGGAGCTTCGGGATCGCGCGGGGCGTCGTTCGCTGATCGTCGCCGAGGGCCCGGAGCGTCTTTCCGGTGATTGGTGGAAGGATCCCTATCGGCGCGAATACTACCGGGCCTGCACGGAAGACGGGGAGTTGTTGTGGTTGTATCGGGAGTGGCGGGGGAGGGGGAAGGAGAAGGAGGCGAAGTGGTGGCTGCACGGCTTCTACGACTGAGGATCGGCGATAAATGCCGCATCTCTACGTTGCACTCCTCGCGACTTCCTGCAGCGTACCCCTCAGTACGCCTCGGTCGTCGCTCGTCGTGCGCCTTGACCTGCGACATTTCTCTTGATCCTGCGGATCCTCGCTTCGCTGCGGAGACGCGCTCCGAGAAGACTTGCTCGTGAAGGGGGATGGCCCGTCCGACTTCGTAGAGCTGGCGGCGCGATCGGCGTTTTCTCTCCTGGCCGGTGCTTCGAATCCAGAAGACATGGCGGAACGGGCGGCGGCCATGGGGATGCCGGCCCTCGCCCTGGCCGACGTGTTCGATCTCGGAGGCGCCGTGCGGTTCACACGCGCGTGTGACGATGTGGGTGTGCGTCCGATCGTCGGGGGTGAAGTCCGACTGGGTGACGGAAAACGAATGGTCTCCGGCCGTGTCGGTGACGGCAGGCTGCGCCTGGTTCTCCTGTCTGAAAATCTCGCTGGATACCACGCGTTATCGGCGCTCATCACCCGGGCGCGCCTGGCTTCTCCCCGGGGCTCTCCGGGTCTCGTCTTCACCGAGATCGAGGACAGGACCGAAGGGTTGACGTGTCTCATCATGACGGAGAACCAACTGCCCGGGATGCCGGGGTTCGTCTATCGGGTCGAACAGCTGAGGGCCATGTTCCCCGACCGCCTGCACCTGGCCCTGGAGCATCACGGGCTTCCTGCCGACGCGCGCCGTTGTTCCGCGTGGATCCGGCACGCCCGTGATCTTGAACTTCCGTGGCTTCCGGTCAACGCGCCGCGGTACGCCTGTCCGCGCGATCGAATCGTGCTGGATGCACTGACCTGTCTCCGCTACGGAACCACCCTGGATGAGGCGAATGACCGGTTGCCGCCCAACGGTGAGTGGTATCTCAAAGGGACCGCCCACATGCGCGAGCGGTGGGGGCGGGACGCTCTTCGGGAGACGATACGCGTAGCCGACCGGTGCCGGTTCCATATGACCGACCTGAAGCCACGGCTTCCCCCCTTTGATGTGCCCGGAGGAGGGGAGCGAAACGCGTTCCTGAGGGGACTCGTGGAACAGGGAGCGCACGAGCGATACGGGGGTCGCCTCGATGCCCGGCACCTTCGACAGATCGAGCACGAACTCGGGATCATCCGCCGCCTGGACCTGGCCGACTACTTCCTCATCATGTGGGACATCGTCCGATTCGCGAACCGGCGGGGGATTCTGGTGCAGGGCAGAGGGTCCGCCGCCAATTCTGCGGTCTGTTACTGCCTCGGGATCACCGCCGTGGATCCCATAGGACTGGACCTGCTGTTCGAGCGCTTCCTCTCCGAGTCTCGACACGAGCCGCCGGACATCGACCTGGACATCGCCCACCGGGACCGGGAGGAAGTTCTCCAGTACGTGTACCAGAAATACGGTCGTCGGCACGCCGCCATGGTATGCGAGTCCATCACATATCGGGGAAAGATGGCAGCCCGGGATGCGGCCAGGGTCCTGGGGTTTTCTTCGGAGGAGAGCGATCGCCTCTCGCTCGAAGTGGATCGCGGAGGCGCCGTAGATGCGGCCCGCAGGCTCGCAGAGGGTGGCGCCGTGCGCGCCGGCCTCGATCCCTCCGACCCCAGGACGGTGGCCCTCGTCCGGACCGTTGCCGGATTGGAAGACCTCCCCCGTCACCGTTCGATTCACGTGGGTGGGTTCGTGATTTCCGGCCGGCCGATCGGCGAGGTCGTGCCTGTGGAGCGGGCTTCCATGGCAGGCCGTACGGTGATCCAGTGGGACAAGGACGACCTCGATCTTCCGGGTTTCATCAAGTTCGACCTCCTGGGCCTCGGGATGCTGACGCTGCTGGGCGATGCCATCCACACCATCCGACGCACCCGTGGCGTATCGATCGACCTGGCTCGCCTGCCGCCGGACGATCCGGCGGTATATGACATGATCTGTGCGGCGGATACGGTGGGGGTGTTCCAGATCGAGTCTCGGGCCCAGATGAACACGCACCCCCGTGTGCGTCCCCGCTGTTTTTATGACCTGGTGGTCGAGGTGGCCCTCATCCGCCCGGGACCCATCCAGGGGGACATGGTGCACCCGTACCTGCGGCGACGGAACGGAGAAGAGCCGGTTACCTACCTGGATCCGCGGCTCGAGCCGCTTCTGAAGCGGACGCTCGGCGTTCCACTGTTCCAGGAACAGGGGATGAAGGTGGCCATCACCCTGGCCGGGTTCACCCCCGGTCAAGCGGACAACATGCGTCGGGCCATGGGGTTCAAACGCTCACACCGGAAGATGCTGGAAGTCGAGAGAGACCTCGTGGCGGGATTGAGCCGAAACGGGATAGCGCCGGAGGTGGCCGCTCAGATCCTCAAGTACCTGACGGCGTTCGCCAACTACGGCTTTCCCGAGAGTCATTCGGCGAGCTTCGCTCTACTGGTGTACGCCTCCTCCTACCTGAAGCACTACTACGCGCCCGAGTTCTACGCGGCGCTGCTGAACGCACAACCCATGGGCTTCTATTCACCGGCGACGATCATCAACGACGCGCGGCGGCATGGAGTCGAAGTGCGTCCGGTGGACCTGGCTCACTCGGAGTGGGATTCGACGCTGGAGGGATCTCACCTCCCCGCTCCGGCTGCTTTGGACTCGGAGCCTCCTCGGAGCCAGGCTCCTGCCCTACGAATCGGTCTTCGCCTCGTGCACGGCCTCGGCCCGAAGGCCCGAGAAAGGCTCCAGGTGGCTCGCGAGGAGGGACTATTCCAGAGCGTGGAGGACGTAATGCGGCGAAGTGGTCTCGGCCCTCCCGATCTTCGCGTGCTGGCGGAGGCGGGCGCTTTCGAGACCCTGTGGCCCGGCCGCCGCCAGGCCCTGTGGGAGCTCCTGCGCCAGGCCCGGGGGGATGCGGGTCCGCTCGCCCGTCGGGCATGTGAGTCAGCGGCCCCGGTTCGGGAGATGACGGCCCTGGAGCGGGTGGCGGCGGACTATCGGTGCGTCGGATTGTCGTCGGAGGGACACCCCATGGAATTCCTGCGTCCAAGGCTCGAACGCCAGGGCGTATTGACGGCGGAAGTTCTCCGATCGCGCCGCAGCGGTGACGAAGTCCAGGTCGCGGGATTGGCAATCTGCCGCCAGCGTCCGGGCACGGCCAAAGGGGTGATGTTCGTGACGCTGGAAGACGAAACCGGGTTCTCGAACTTCGTGGTGATGCCCGATGTGAGGGAGGCCCTCGGGGACACGTTGCGGGCGCCGTTGATTCTGTTGGGTGGAGGGGTGGAGAACGAACCGGGAGTGGTGAACGTGCTGGCCCGGAGGGCCGAGCGACTGGACCTCAACGGCGATCT
>JAUVPT010000194.1 GCA_030598525.1 Gemmatimonadota bacterium | reverse complement strand
GCAGATCGGGCTGGCCGTGGAATGGGGCGACCCGTACGGAGCGCCGGGAGAGGTGTATCGCTACTCAGACACCGGCTACGTGGTGCTGGGACTCGTCCTCGAGTCCGCGTACGGCAAGCCGCTCGCGTCGGTCCTCCGGGAGTTGCTGGACTTCGAGCGCCTGGGGATGGACGACACCTGGCTCGAGACGCTCGAGGATCCCCCGGCGGGCGTGTCGGACCGGGCTCACCAGTACATGGGAGAGCGGGACACGTACGATTTCGACCCGTCGCTCGACCTGTACGGCGGTGGCGGGCTCGTCTCGACGGCCGATGACATGGCGGTGTTCATGCGAGCCCTGTTCACGGGCGGCGTGTACACGAATGCGACCACGGCGGACACGATGCTCACCACTGTCGAGGGGGCCGGGGCCGGGCCCGACCTGTCCGGCAGCCCCATGGTGCCGGGCCGCTACCGCATGGGAGTCGAAGTGCGCGAGCGCGATGGACTCGCCCTCTACCTGCACACAGGATTCTGGGGAACGCTGGCTGCCTACATGCCGGGTCCGGACGTCGCGATCTCCATCGCGGTCACCCAGCAGCAGTCGCGGGCCCTGTTCCGGGTGTTCGCCGCTTCCCTGGATGTGCTGGAGGAGTCGTTGCTGGCGAGGTCCGCCGGGACTTGAAACGAGGAGATCCACACATGATCGCGCGTTCGTGGGACGGCTCCGTACCGGCCAACCGGGCCGACGACTACCTCGAATACCTGCTCCGCACGGGGATCCCGGATCTCGAGTCGACGCCCGGAAACCGAGGTGTGTTCGTAATGCGGCGGATCGAGGGGGACCTGGCGCGTTTCCGCATGATATCGTTGTGGGAATCGCGGTCGGACATTCAAGCCTTCGCCGGCGACAACATCGAGCGCGCACGCTACTACCCGGAAGACGCGGAATACCTCGTCGAGCTCGAGCCCACCGTGACGCACTTCGAGGTGCTGAGAGGACCGGAGGCCGCCGAGGTCCGCGGCGCTGACTGAGAACGCAGGCCGTCTGCAGGTTGCCCTCGGCGGCCGGATCTGCCGATCTTCTCGCCCATGAGCGATTCCCCATCGTCCCTGCCACGCCTGTTCGCCGAGTTCAAGCGGCGCAAGGTGTTCCGCGTCATGGCGGTCTACGGGGCCAGCGCGTTCGTGGTCCTCCAGGTCGCCGATCTCGCCTTTCCAAGGCTCGGCATGCCGGAGTGGACGGTCACATTCATCCTCCTCGCCACGATGGTGGGCTTCCCGATCGCCCTCGCACTCGCCTGGGCGTTCGAGTCGACCTCGGGGGGGATGAAGCGCACGGGGGACGCCGCGCCGGGTGAACTGGAGGCGATCGCAGCGCAGCCTGCGTCGCGCCGGTGGCCCGCCGGGCTGCTGGCCCTTGCGGGCGTCGCGCTTCTGTTCGGCGGCGGCTGGTGGGTAGGCCAGCGAAGCGGTGCCGGTGAGACGAGCCCGGCGGCCCGGTCGCGCGACGCGCCGGCCGAAGCCGTCGAAGGAGAGAAATCGGTGGCCGTCCTCCCGTTCGTCGATCTCTCGGAGGCGGGCGATCAAGAGTGGTTCGCCGACGGGCTCACCGAGGAGATCCTGAATTCGCTCGCCGCGCTGCCGGAGCTGAAGGTCACGGCGCGCACGTCCAGCTTCCAGTTCAAGGGCCAGGACCTCGACATCAAGGAGATCGCGGACACGCTGGGCGTCGCCTACGTGGTTGAGGGCTCGTTGCGCCGGATCGGGGATGAGCTGGTGGTGACGGCGCAGCTGATCTGGGCTGCGGACGGTACGCACGTCTGGTCGAACAGCTACGAGCGGTCTGCCGAGGATCTGTTCGACGTGCAGCGGGACGTGGCGGAGAAGGTGGCCTCGGCACTCGATGTGTTCCTCGACGACGAACAACGCGAGGCGATGTTCCGCAGCGGAACGCGCAACGTGGAGGCGTTCGAGGCCTACCTCCGCGGGGCCGAGGAAGCGGAGAAGTGGCATGCCGGGGAAACGGACCCCGGCTCGGACGCGGGACAGGCCGAATTCGAGCGCGCGATGGCGCTGGATCCGGAATACGCGGAAGCCGCGATCGCCCACATGGACCAGTATTCCCACGTGCTCATGAGCGGGCTCGACATCGGGCTTTCACAGGACGAGGCTCGTTACGCGCTGCTGCGGGATCTCGAGTACGCGGCCGAGCACGCGTCAAACCCGACGACGCGACTCGTGGCGGAGATAAACGTCGAGATCTTCTCGCCGACATGGCACCGGATGGGGGGACTCATCGAGCAGCTTGCGCAACGGCCCGACGTGGCGCAAATGCGCATCAGCAACGGGGGAGTCGGCTGGCTTCGCCACCTTCTGACCATTGCGGACACTGAACTGGCGCGGACGCTCGCGGAAGCGGACACGGCCGCGAACCCGCTCGACCCGACGGCCTGGTGGGGTCTCGCCATCGTCGAGCTTGCCGATGGCGATCTGGATGCGGCCCGGGAGTTGCTGGAGCGCGGTCGCAGGAGGGCAGGAAACCACCGCTTCATGAATGGGACCGAAAACCTGATCGATCTGCGCGAGGATCCCTCTCCGGCCCGGCGCTGGGTCGAGCGGGACGAAGACGAGTCCGAAAGCGACTTTCCGGAGAACTTCTGGCTGCCTGCCTACCGGGCGCTCGGCGACGAGGCCAACGTGTCCGCGCTGGCGCGGCGCATAGACGCACTTCCCGGCGGAAGCGCGATCTTCGTCCAGATCATCGCACTCAGCGGTTCAGTGCCGTTCGACCTGGCCGATACGCCGAACTTCGCGCGGCGGCTGGAAGAGGCGGGCATCGACCTGTCCGATTTCGGGCTTCCCGCGACCGTGTCCTGAGCATCGAGATCGCTTAACTCCCGAATGCCGGCACCAGGTCTCGATCGAAGAACCGCCTGATCCGCCGCGAATTCCCCCGTGCCCCCTCCCGCAGCGACGACGTAGCCACCACGACGAGCTCGAGCCGAGGCACGACGACGATGAACTGTCCCCCGTAGCCCCACGCGAAGTGGGCCGTTTCGCCGCCCCACTTCTCCGACCACCACAGGTATCCGAACCGGTGCCGGTTCCACGGCGAGGTGCCGCGCGGCGTCCACGACTCCTCGATCCACGCCTCGGGCACGAGCTGGCGGCCCTCGTACCGCCCTCCGTCCGCGAACAGCTTCCCGAGCTTCAGCATATCCCGGGGCCGGAGCGGCATGTTGTTGCCCCCGAGGTAGTTGCCCTGCGGGTCCCGGTCCCACTCGCCGAGCGGAATGCCCAACGGCCCGAACAGTTCGTCGATCATGTAGCGGCGCAGGCTCTTTCCGGATCGCCGTGTCAGGATGACGGACAGGAGGTGGCTGGTCCCGGTCGAGTAGGCGTGGCACTCGCCAGGGTCGCACATCATCGGGCGCCGGAGCTGGTCGTACGCCCAGTCGGCGGACGCCACCCAGGCGCCGTAGTTGCCGAACGACGTGGTCTCGATCCCGGTCTGCATCGTGAGCAGGTGCCGGAGCCGGATATCATCCTTCCGGGAGTCCCAGTCGCCCTGCGCCCGGAGCCGCTCGTAGTAGTCGGGCAGCAGCTCGGACAGCGGCTGCTCGATCCCCTCCAGCAGCCCGTCCTGGATCGCGATCCCGACCATCGGCGACAGCAGCGTTTTGGACACCGACTTCACGTTGACGGCCTGGTCCGGTCGCATGCCGCGGTAGTAACGCTCGACGATCAGCGAGTCGCGGCGGGAGATCAGCAGGCTGGTGAGCGCCGGGAGCTCGTCCGCCACCTCGAGCATGCGCTCGAGCCGGACCGCGTCGAACAGGGGAGGGCGGGGAGGGCCGACGAATGAGGGGTCCGCCTCCGCGCCCTGGCCGCGGGCATCGCTCAGAGTGCCGACGGCCAGCAGAGCGCCCACCAGGAGCGCACGGATCAGAACCATCGAGAGTGATTCTCGCATGGACCTCGTGTACCCCGCCGCCCCCCGCCTGTTTGGTCGCACGCCGCGCCCGGCCCGCCTACCCGCTCGGGCTGCTCCTCACCCGCCACCCCACATTCTCGTCCGCAATCTCCCCCAGCCTCTCTCGGACCTCCTCCGGCACGTTCGGATCCGTCATCAACCGCGCTTTCCGGTGCCACTCAGGCGCCAGCACCCGCTCCCACAGCCCGGCCGGCTCGAGCACTGCCCGGAGCGCCTCGTCGTCGGGGAATCTCCAGTCCACGTGACGCTTCGCCGTGAGGCGGTAGTCCCCACCCGCGACGGCCCGCTCGCCGGTCTGCTCGAAGAATCGCTCCAGAGCCTCAAGTACAGGCTCGAGCTCGGCCTGCCGCTCGCGGATCTCGTCCTTGAGGTGTCCGTACCGGTCCGCCAGCGTTCTGGCCTCGTCGCGTGACGGGGTGGGGGAGGGTGGTACCTGCTCCCAGTTCTCGGGATACCAGTCG
>JAUVPT010000255.1 GCA_030598525.1 Gemmatimonadota bacterium | reverse complement strand
TTCCCTGTCCCACCCATGCTGATGGTGGACCGGGTGACCGACCTCACCCGCAGGGGAGCCCGGGGACGGATCGTGGCTGAACGCGACGTCCGCGTGGATGACTGGTTCTTTCACTGCCACTTCCTCGGTGACCCGGTGCAGCCGGGTTGTCTCGGAGTGGATGCGATCTGGCAGCTTATCGGGATGTACTGTGCGTGGAGCGGAGCCCTGGGCACCGGAAGGGCACTGGGCTGCCAGGAAGTCGAGTTCTTTGGCCAGATCCGGCCGCACGACGGAGTCGTCCGGTACGAGATCAACATCGTGCGCTACCAGGAACTGGCCACTTCGGGTTCGTCGATCGCCATCGGTGACGCCAAAGTGCTCGTGGACGACGTTGAGATCTACGAGATCAAGCGGGCCAAGGTCGGAGTCTTCCGTGACATCGACTATCCCGACTATCCATGGCCCTCGCGGCATTCGCGGGGGGGGAGGCTCGGGGAATGACGGGCGCCGCTCTTCTTCCGCACCAGGTCCTGGATCTGCTCCCCCAGCGGGAGCCCTTCCGCTTCGTGGACGAGATCCTCGAGGTGTCCAAGCGCCACATCGTGGCGCACTACACGTTTCCAGCCGATCTGGATTTCTATCGCGGCCATTTTCCGGGCAATCCCGTGACGCCGGGCGTAATCCTGCTTGAGTGCATCGCGCAGGTGGGCGTGGTCGCCCTCGGCATCTATCTTGTTGCGCTCGAGGGAGGCCTCGAGGCCGTAGACAGCAGGCTGAGCCTCTTCGCCGACGCGGACGTCGATTTCTCCGGCGTCGTGAGACCCGGTGATCGAGTCACCGTTTCCGCGAAGAAAAAGTTCTTCCGGCGTGGAAAGCTGCGCTCGGAGGCCGAAATGCACCTGGACGACGGAACCCTGGTTTGTTCCGCCACCATTTCCGGCATAGCAGTGCCGAGGTTGAATCTATGAGACGCCGCGTCGTCATCACCGGAATGGGCGTCGTCGCCCCCAACGCCATCGGACTGGACGCCTACGAGCAGGCTCTTCGAAGCGGGACGTCCGGAATCCGACACATCCCCATCCTGGACGAGTTGAAGTTCGGCTGCCGGGTGGCCGGTGTTCCCCAGGGGGTGGACGAGATGGCCGAGCAGTACTTCGACGAGGACGAGCTGCTCGCCATGAACTCCAGCCACCGCTTCGGTTGCATAGCCGCGGTGGACGCCTGGACCGATGCGGGTTTCGAGCGGCCCTTGCACGATGACGATCGCGTCCACTGGGAGACCGGTGCGGTGATCGGGACCGGCATCGGCGGCATCGACACGATCGGCGACCGAGTCGTCCCGATGGTGGACGAGGGGCGGGTGCGGCGCCTTGGCAGCACGATGGTCGAGCAGGTCATGGGCAGCGGCGTCTCCGCGCGGGTCTCCGGACTGCTCGCCCTCGGCAACCAGGTCACGGCGAACTCCAGCGCATGCAGCACCGGCACCGAGGCGATCATCGAGGGGGCCGGGCGGATCGGGGCCGGGCTGGCCGAGCGAATGCTGTGCGGGGGGACCGAGGGGTCCAGCCACTATATCTGGGCCGGGTTCGACTCCATGCGGGTGCTCTGCCGAAAGCACAACGACGAGCCCGAGAAGGCCTCACGCCCCTTGAGCGCCTCGGCCGGCGGCTTCGTGCCCGGCAGTGGCGCAGCCATCCTTCACCTGGAGAGCCTGGAGAGCGCGCAGGAACGTGGGGTCCGGATCTACGCCGAGGTGCTGGGAGGGGCCCTCAACTGCGGCGGGCACCGAAGTGGCGGCAGCATGACGGCCCCCAATCCGGTCAGCGTGCGCCGTTGCATCGGGCAGGCGATCGCCGACGCCGGGATCGACAAGGGGGAGATCGACGTCATCAACGGGCACCTCACCGCGACCGGGGCCGACCCGAGCGAGGTGGCTGCGTGGGCCGACGCCCTCGAGGCGACCCCCGAGACTTTCCCGGTGATCAACTCGACCAAGTCGATGATCGGCCACGGCCTGGGAGCGGCGGGAGCCATGGAGTCGGTCGCGTGTATCCTGATGCTGCGGGGCGGATTTGCGCACCCCTCGATCAATTGCGAGGACGTACACCCGAAGATCGAGCCTTACGCCGGCTCCATCCCGCACGAGGCCCGCGAGATGCCGGAGCTGAGCACGATCATCAAATCGGGCTTCGGCTTTGGCGACGTGAACGCGTGCGTGATCTTTCGTCGGTGGACCGAGTAGTTCTAGTTTGTCAGTCGGACCACAGAGGCGTTTACCAACGACAGGGGAGATAGCCGGATGGCGAGAGACGAGACCTTCGGGAAGGTCATGGAAATCATCGGCCGCTACGCCAAGAACAAGGACGCCATCGAAGGGGCGACCGAGGACACCAATATCCTCGAGGACCTCAAGGTGAACTCGGCCCGGCTGGTGGACGTCATCCTCGACTTCGAGGACGAGTTCGACATCGAAGTCGATGACGAGGACGCCGACGCCGTGAATACGGTTGGCGATGCCGTCACGCTCATCGAAGCCAAGCTTGCCTGACTGCGGTGACCGACCGATGACCGACCTGACCCGCCGCGCCCGATTGGCCCTGTGGGTCCAGCGCGAAGTGGGCCGGGTGCTTTCCGTGTTCTGGATCCCCGCCAGCGCTTTCGCCCTCCGGTACGTGATGGGGTACCGGATCAAGAACGTGGCGCGCCTCCGGAAACGGTTCAGGGCGCTGATGGCGGAGAGCGACGAGCCCGTCCTGATCTGCGCGAACCACCTGACGATGGTGGATTCGATGCTGGTGGCCTGGGCTCTCGGCGGGACCTGGTGGTATTTCTTCCACTACCGCCGCATGCCCTGGAACCTGCCGGAATATCGCAACTTCACATCCCTGTGGTTCGGGCGGGCGGCCATGTGGATCACCAAGTGCATTCCCATCCGGCGGGGAGGCCGGAGGGAGCACGTCTCGGCCGTCCTCAAGCGGATCAAGTACCTGCTGTCGCGTGGCGAGACGGCGCTGGTCTTCGCCGAGGGGGGAAGAAGTCGGACGGGCCGAGTCCAGCTGGACTCCATCGCCTACGGGATGGGACGGATCACGAGCAGCGTCCGCAACTGCCGAGCCCTGGTGGTCTACCTCCGGGGTGACCGCCAGAGGACGTGGTCGACCGTCCCCGCGATGGGAGACTCCTTCTACGTGGACTTCGAGGTTCTCCGACCGCACTCCGAACGCACGGGAATGCGTCGCTCGCGCGAGTTCGCCCAGCAGATCGCGCAGCGCCTGGTCGGCATGGAAGAGAAGTACTTTGCTCGTCGGAAATGATGTAGTCGATCTCCGGGATCCGGAGAACCAGCCCGAAGCGATCCACCCCCGATTCGACGATCGAGTCTTCACGTGGAGTGAACGTGCGCGAATCCTCGCGTCCGGATCACCGCACCGCATGCGCTGGGCGCTGTGGGCCGCCAAGGAGAGCGCCTACAAAGTGGCCCGCAAATTGGACTCCCGCGTCTACTTCTCGCCCCGCGCCTTCACGGTACGGATTCCGAGCGGAGAGACCGAGGGCCCGGACCCGTACCTGGCCGAGGTCAGCCATTCCCTGGGCCAGTTCCAGGTCTGCCTCGAGGGCACCGACGAGTGGGTGCACGCGGTGGCATCGGTCTCCGGCACGGGCGTGGCGAAGGC
>JAUVPT010000176.1 GCA_030598525.1 Gemmatimonadota bacterium | reverse complement strand
TGCAGCAGCAACGCCCGGCTCGTCCGAGCCCGCGCCTTCTCCCTGGTTCGCCGAAAAGACTCCTCCGGGACCGGCGAGAATGAACCAGAGTCCCACAGCCAGCATCGCCAGTCGGCGGAGACGAAACCACCCGGACGCTCGGCGACGCCTTACCATTGCGACTGAGCTCCGTCCACTATCTTCTGCACCAAGTTGTCCAGAGCGACGTCCTGTCCCGTTGATTCGCCAGCGGGATCCGCAGGGCTGTACTCCCCGTTCCCGCTGACTCCTGTCCCGTTCCAGATGACCTCGTTCTTGCTCCGATCAATAATCTGCACCTGCGCGACGATCGATACTCGCCGCTGGAATACCGCGGCTCCCACATCCTCCACGCCCTGGAAGTTCATGGCCGTGTCCGTGTAGCGAGAGAGTTCGGCGACGATGGTGGCATCAGCCTCGGCTTCCGCCGCCAGCTGAACTCCCAGATTGCGCCGCACCGCTTCGAGCAGCTTATCAGTGAAGGTCTCGGTGAGCGCGAACTGCGTAGTCCTGTTCTCGATCGGGGGCACGTATACCGTCTTGATATGGGAGGGGAGGCCTCCTCCACCGGAGAACGTGTAGTTGCAGCCAATCGTGCTCGACGCCACCGCCAGGGCCAGGAGTCCCGGGGCGACCACCGCACGGCTACTGTACAGGCGGCAGGTCGTACGCATGCGCGGGATGGCTCTCCTCGTGACTCGTGATTTCCTCGACGCGCCAACGGACCCGGCTGTGCTCTGCCAGGTTTCGGTACTCGGCCTCGCTGGGCCAGGAGGTGGGCCCCTCCCATTCCAGGTTGACCCGCTGAACGGTCCGCCCCCTGATCCGCTCTTCCACCCGTCGCAGATTACCGTCTCGCACGTAGAAGTAGACTTTTCGATCCGACTGGCCACCGTAGACGAGGACCGAGTCCGACCCGGCCATGAATCCCTCCGCGATCCCGTCACCCGGACGAAAGAGACCTGCCATCGCGTAAACGAACTCCAGCCCCGGTATCTCTATGTCCTCGATCTCTCCGAGGCTTCGCAGCTCACCGTCGGCAACCGCGATCGCCATTGCAACGTCACCGGAGGTGAAGAGGTCAACCCGGAGACTGTCCGGTGGGTTGTACCGGCCCACCCCGTCTCCGCCGATATCGCCCCGTCGGTCCGCGTAGCGCCATTCGAAACGCAGCGTCACAGGGACCGCAGCCCCGGTTTCGTCCCGGACCCTTGTGGCCAGGTCCGCCGGGTTCGCGATCGGCGGTCCGCTCTCGATCGCGCTCACACAAGCAACGAAACCAAGCAAGACCAGGCCGCTGAGCGGGATGTGCAAGCCCGTGCGACGGCACAGCGCGCAGATCCGCCGAGTCGCGCGGAAGCTACGGAGCCTCTGAACAGCGAGCAAGAAATCGGTGTCCCTCACGGGGCTTCCTGACCTCACGAGTCAGGCCAGTCGAAATCAGCGTCCAGGAGCGACTCGAGCACAGCGAGCAGGTGTGGCGGAATGCGTCTAGGTCTCCCCTCGGGGTTCGTGCAAACGAGCTGAGTGCTCCCGGTGGCGAGCGCCTCCCCCGTTTCCGCACGTGCCGCCAGGTACGAGAACGTGACGGTACGACTGCGCACTCGGCTCACGCGGGTATAGACATCCACCGTTCCATCGTAGCCCACCGGGCTCCGGTACTCGATCTCCACGTTCGAAACCGGAAGCATGACGCCCTCCTGCTCGATCTCGGAGTACGCCACTCCTGCCGCGCGGAGCAGTTCCGTGCGACCCAGCTCGAACCACGCGAGGTAATGCATGTGGTGCGCTCTCCCCATCTGATCCGTCTCCGCGTAGCGAACACGGAGGCGAATTCGCGCGCCGGCTGTGGGATCTGAGCTCATGTAATCTCTCGCGGTAGTTCGACCCGGCCCCCACCGGGCCGTTTCACGTTCGTCAGCGGCACTCTATACTTGGCGCCATGGAAAGGTCCAGTATCGTCATCTCCGACGCCCACCTCGGAGCGGCCCCGGCGGACAGCGAGGCCGCGCTCATGAAGTTCCTTCCGGGAGTTCCGGACATTGCCGCAGACCTCCTGATCAACGGCGACCTGTTCGACTTCTGGTTCGAGTATGACACCGTGATCCTGAGTCGGCATTTTCGGGTTCTGCGCGTGCTCGCGGATCTCGTCGATGCCGGTGTTCGAATCCGAATGCTCGGGGGAAACCACGATTCGTGGGGCGGGCGTTTTCTGTCGGACGAGATCGGAATAGAGCTCATCCAAGGCCCCGTCCGAACTGACGTGGGAGGACTCAGGGCCTACGTAGCCCACGGGGACGGTTTGGGCGGTGGTGACTGGGGCTACAGAGCCCTCAAGTCGGTGATCCGCAGCCGGCCGGCCAGGGCCTCTTTCCGACAGCTCCATCCCGATTGGTCTGCCCGCCTGATCCGCCTGGTGAGCCGCACGGAAAGCCGGCATGGGAAGCCTGACGACCCCGGGAGCGACAAACGCTCGGCGAGTCTCCGCACGCTCGCGCGGGATCTCCTCGTCTCGGATCCCGATCTCGACCTCGTGGTGTTCGGCCACTGCCACCAGCCCGAACTCCTCGAGGTGGCCCCTGGACGCTACTATCTCAACGCGGGGGACTGGCTGCACCACTGCACCTGGGCCGAAGTCTCGAAAGATGGCATCGAGCTCAACCGGTGGAATCCACGCTGACGATTTCCAGGTGGTCCACTTCTTCTCCAAGGAGTCGGCGGGCCAGGAGATCGAACCTGGCGGCCTCGTCCGTGACGTAGTAGCGGGCAGCCGCCGAGCTTCCCGCAGTATTCGAGAGGCTCTCCGAGACCAGCAGCTGCTCGAGGGCCGCGGCGGTGGCTTCGGCCGAGTCGATGAGGCACACGTCTTCTCCCACCACGCGGGCCAGCAGCGGCTTCAGAAGCGGATAATGAGTGCAGGCCAGGACCAGGGTATCGATCTGTTGCTCCAGTAGCGGGCCTAGATAGCGCTCCGCCGCCAATCGCGTGACCTCCTCGTCCGTCCATCCCTCCTCGACGAGCGGCACGAACAGCGGACAGGCCTGTTCGAACACCAGGGCGTCCGGGCGGTGCGAGTGAATCACCTCATTGTAGGCGCGGCTGGAAATCGTGCCGCGCGTGCCGATGACACCGATGCGTCCCTCTCGCGAAGCTCTGGCCGCCGCGAGTCCCCCTGGCTCCACCACCCCGAGTACCGGGACGCCCGCCCGCGCCACCACGTCGGGAAGGGCTCTGGCGGTGGCCGTGTTGCAGGCCACCACTACGGCCTTGACTCCCTTTCCGACCAGGAAGTCCGTCGCCTCGCTTGCGTAGCGTCGAATGGTCTCGGCCGCTTTGGGGCCATATGTCACCCGGGCCGTGTCGCCCAGATACACCGTAGCCTCGCGCGGCAGCCGCTCCCTGATCGCGCGAAGCACTGTAAGCCCGCCCAGTCCCGAATCGAAAACTCCGATCGGGGCGGACACCTGGAGGCCACCCGGAGACGGGCTCACCTACGGACTCCCGACCGGGACGGAGTATTGCACCGCTACCCCGGGTGATCCGTCAGGGGGCGGAATGACGACGCCTTCGAAACCCCACAGATGTGTCGACACCCAGGCATCGACTCCAGCGAAGAGAGCCCAGAACACGGCCATCACCATCCAGTCCTCCTTCTGATCCTGCCTGGCGGAGGCTAGATCGTCATCTCCTGCCCGCCGGGCAGCGTCCAGCTTCGCCTGAGTCTTGAAGAGCATCCACAGGGAAGTGGCCTCCATCGTGAAGTAGAACGCTCCACGCACCGGCTGATCCACTGCGGCCTGGCCCCACCCCGGCAGGATCAGACTACGAAAGAAAGCCCCCATGGGCGTTACGGGAGGACCCCCGGAATCCCCAGCGGCTGCCGGCACTTCCGAAACGACGGGCACGACCGAGTCCGCCGGCTGCGGAACCGAATCCGGGCGTTGAGGAGCCTCCGATGACACGACAGAATCCTGCGGGACCGGCTCCTGGCCCGGCAGCGCCCCACTCGATGAGAGCGTGGCCAACACGGCAAGGACCAGCGAGAAAAAGTGGCGGGAGCGTGTGGGAGTCGAACCCACCCGGGACGCTACTCGCGCCCCGCGACGGTTTTGAAGACCGCAGGCGACACCGGCCGCCATCCGCCCCCCCTGTCCCGGTTCCCTCGGCCCCGGCTCGATGAACCTCAGGGCCTGTGGGCCACAACGTCGATCTCGACGCGGGCCCCCTTGGGAAGACCTGCGGCCGCCACGGTCGAGCGCGCAGGATAAGGCCGCGTGAAATACTGTTCGTATATGGCGTTAACCAGCGGAAACTCACCCATGTCCGCAAGGTAGACCGTCGTCTTGACTACGTCGCCGAAGGTCAGGCCCGCTTCCTCAAGAATCGCTGCGAGGTTGCGAAATACCTGGGCGGCCTGGGTCTCGACGTCCTCTCCGGCAAAATCCAGGGTCCCGGGGATCAATCCGATCTGCCCCGCAGAAAACAGAAACCCGCCTGCTTCCACGGCCTGCGAGTACGGACCGATGGCCGCCGGGGCCCTGTCTGTGTGTAACACTCGCATCGCGCGCTCTCCGGTTGATCTACTCGGAATCAGAACAGTCCCTCGATCCGCCCGTCCGGGTGGATCCGCATTCCCTCAGCCGCCGGCCGAGCCGCCAGGCCGGGCATCGTCATGACATCCCCGGTGAGTGCCACCACG
>JAUVPT010000042.1 GCA_030598525.1 Gemmatimonadota bacterium | reverse complement strand
GGAGGGGCTTGGCCGGCTTCGGCCTGCATTCGGAGGCGATGCACCCCCTGAAGTGGAAGACCACTCGGTGACGGCAGGAAACGCGCCCGGGCTTAACGACGGCGCGGCCGCTACCGTCGTCACTTCAGAGGCTTACGCACGAGCGAACGGTCTGGACATCCTCGGCCGCGTGACGGCATATTCCGTTGGCGCCACGGCGCCGAAAGAGTTGTTCTTCGCGCCGGTAGTGGCCGTCCAGCGGCTGATGGCTCTCGAGGGTACTTCGATCGATGACTACGGTCTCATCGAAGCGAACGAGGCGTTTGCCGTGCAGTCCATCGCGGACGCGAGAGCACTGGGGATGGACATGGACCGGGTCAACGTCCGGGGCGGAGCCATTGCGCTTGGACATCCGATCGGCGCTTCCGGTGCCAAGATACTGACGACTCTCCTGTACGCCATGCGCGACAGGGATGTGGACAAGGGCCTCGCCACCCTCTGCCTGGGAGGCGGGAACGCGGTGGCCCTCAGCGTGGAGAGAGTATGAGTCGAGAGGCAGCACGTTCCGTCAATCCGGCACTTGCCGGCGCAGGCTCCCGCGCTCCGGGTGTTATCCTGGGTGTGCTCGGATTTGCAGCGCTTACGGCCCTTGGAGCTCGACTGAGCGTCCCGCTACCGGGCATGGTCGTTCCAATGACCCTTCAACCGGTGGCCGTGTTGCTCGCTGGAGCCGTCCTCGGGTCTCGGGCCGGAGCTGCCAGTCAGGTCGCGTACATCGCCGCTGGTGCCATGGGCCTGCCGGTATTCGTGGCGGGAGGAGGTGCGGCTTACCTCCTGGGGCCCACGGGCGGCTACTTGCTCGCATTTCCGGCGGCCGCGGCGATCGCCGGACTGGCCGGCAAGCGGACCGGGAGTTGGTTCAGGGCTGCGGTGTGGCTTGGCGTCGCCCTGGTCGTGATCCACCTCGGCGGTCTCGCGTGGCTCGCCATCCTGGGCGGGGGATCTCTCGTTTCGGCCGGTGCCGTTCGCCCCTTCATCCTGGGCGACGCCCTGAAGGTGCTGCTGGTTCTCGCGATAGTTCGCTGGGGCCCGGGAGTGCTGCGTAGAACGACGCCGTAGAAGGCGTGGGGCGGGGAGGAGATGGGGCGGGTGGCGTACTGCTGGAGGCGAGCGACGGCGATACGGTAGGACTAGGTTGGGCCTGGGGCTGGCGGCTGGTCTCTTACGTCGTATTGCTGCTCCTGCTGGCGCTTGTCCTTCAAGGGGCTGTGGCCCTGATATACCCGGCCTCCATTGGCGAGTTGACCGTGTGGGGAGCCGCTGCGGCGTGCGGCGCTGCGTTGCTCGCCACGTGGGTCATGATGTCCGCCGTGGAGTCGAGACCGCCCGCCTCGATCGGCCTCGCATTGAGTTACCGGGCGGCACGCGACAGCGCTGCGGGGTCCATCCTCGGATTCGCCCTGGTGTCATCAGTCCTGGTGGCCATGGTCGCGGGCGGCTGGCTGCACCGGCTCGGCCGCGCTCCAGGGGGATCGGCGGATCTTGGAGCGACGCTGTATGTGACTGTGTTGCTGATGCTTGCGGCGCTGTTTGAGGAAGTAGCGGTTCGCGGCTACGTGTTTCAGGTTCTCGCTCGAGCCCGGGGTCCGACCATCGCGATCGGATCCACGGCGCTCGTTTTCGCGGGTCTTCACGGAGCGAATCCGGGGGTGGGCTGGACTGCCATCGGGAATACTCTGCTGGCCGGGATCTTGCTCGGAATTCTGTATTGGAGAACGTTAAGTCTCTGGTGGGTTACCGGGGCTCATTTCGCCTGGAACTGGACGATGGGTGTCGCGGTCGGTTTGCCCGTCAGTGGACTGGACGTCGGTGCTCCCGTGGTCGGAATGACGGCCACGGGGCCGAGCCTCCTGACGGGCGGTGATTACGGCCCCGAGGCGGGGTTGCTGCTCACGCTGGCCACGCTGGTCGGAATCGTCTGGACGGCTCGTACCCCCCGCCTGTCCCGTGATCCGGCGGTCCTGGCCCTGGGGCCAATCATAGAAACGACGGTTGAGCGAGCGGTGGAAACGGGTCCCCGGCAGCAGAGGGACTCGGGAATCCGACTCGGATCGGAGGAAGCATGAAGGCGAGTCAAGTAGATGTCGTGGGGGTGGTCGGCGCGGGCACGATGGGCAATGGGATCGCACACGTGTTCGCTCTTGCCGGGATCGACGTCATCCTGGCGGATGCCGTGCCCGAAGCGCTGGACCGTGCTCGCTCCAAGATCGAGAAAAACCTCAGCAGACAGCTGTCCAAGAATCGCATAGACGCGGCCGGGGCGAGGGCCGCGTTGGAGCGTGTACGAACCGAGACCGAACTCGAGACTCTGTCTTCCGCCCCGTTGGTCGTGGAGGCGGTTCCGGAGAATCGGGAACTGAAGCTCGAGATCTTCGGTCGCCTGGATGAACTTTGCGCCCAGGAGACCGTACTCGCCTCCAATACGAGCTCAATCTCGATAACCGAGATCGCCGGATCGGTGAGCCGACCGGAACGCTTCATCGGGATGCACTTCATGAACCCCGTTCCGATGATGCAGCTCGTAGAAGTCATCCGGGGCTTGGAAACGGACGACGAGACCACCGAACTCACCCTGTCCATCTGTCAGCGGGTGGGGAAGACTCCGGTCGAGGTCAACGACTTCCCGGGGTTCGTTTCCAACCGGATTCTCAGGCCGATGATCAATGAAGCCGTGTACTGCCTGATGGAGGGAGTGGCACAGCCCGAGGCGATTGATACGGTGATGAAGCTCGGCATGAACCATCCGATGGGACCGCTGGCCCTGGCGGACCTGATCGGCCTGGACACGTGCCTGTTCATCATGCAGGTCCTCCATAAGGACCTCGGGGATGGCAAGTACCGGCCGTGTCCGCTTCTCTCCAAGTACGTGGCCGCCGGTCGTCTCGGCCGAAAGACCGGGCGCGGCTTCTTCGACTACCGTGATGCGTAGATCCCACGCCGGTGCCCGGCTGACCGAGGAGCAGCGTGAAATCCTGCTCCTGGCCAGGAAATTCGCTCGCAACGAGTTGCGCCCCGGAGCAGAGGAACGCGACGAGAACGAGGATTCGTTCGACCTGGGACCGGTAAGGCAGCTGGGGGAGTTGGGTTTCCTCGGCATGCTGATCCCGGAGGAATACGACGGCCTCGGCCTCGACATGCTGACCTACCTGTACGTGCTGGAAGAGATTGCCTGGGGTGATGCATCGGTCGCGGTGTCGATGAGCGTCCACAACTCGCTTCCCACGCAAACGCTGGTGCGCCATGGGACCGAGGAGCAGAAGGAGCGCTGGCTCAAGCCCATGGCGCGGGGGGAGCTTCTCGGCGCCTTCTCGCTTTCCGAGGCCGACGCCGGAAGCGACGCGGCGGCTATCAAGGCGCAGGCCGTGCGAGATGGTGACGGCTGGAGGTTGAACGGCGCCAAGATGTGGGTCACCAACGGAGTCTCGGCTGACCTGGTCCTGATGATGGTCCGGACGGACGATCCGACGGATCGACAGGGATCCAGTGGCATTGGCGCGTTCCTCGTGCCGACGGACGCCGACGGATACATTCCGGGAAAGAAAGAACGGAAGATGGGCCTGCGGGGGTCGGAGACGGTCTCCCTGACGCTGCAGGACCTGTACCTGGGTCCCGAGCATCTGATTGGAGAGCCGGGGCTCGGGTTTCGGTATGCTCTCGAGGCTCTCGAGGGCGGCCGGTTGGGCATTGCGGCGCAGGCGATCGGTATCGCCGAGGCGGCTCTGGACTACGCCAGGGATTACGCAGATGAGCGGGTCCAGTTCGGACGCCCCATCTCCCGGTTCCAGGGCATTCAGTTCAAGCTGGCGGACATGGCGACCCGCGTCGAAGCTGCGCGGGGTCTCCTGTACCGGGCTGCCCTCGCCTACGACGCGGACGAACCTCGCAAGAGGAAACTCTCGAGCATGGCGAAGCTGCACGCCAGTGAGACGGCGACCTGGGTTACCCGGCAGGCGGTCCAGGTGTTCGGTGGTTACGGGTACAGCCGGGAGTATCCGGTCGAGAGACTGTTTCGCGACGCCAAAGTGACGGAGATTTACGAGGGGACCAGCGAGATTCACCGCATCATCATAGCGCGGGAACTTTACCTGGAGAGAGGAAACGACCAGTGAGCACGGAAACCAGCTACGCGGACAAGGTCGCGGAGGCCGTGGGCGGCCGGAGTGAGATGTTCGATCTCATGTCCCGGCACGACCACGAGCAGGTCGTCTTCACGTACGACCCGTCCAGCGGATACAAGGGCATCATCGCCATACACAACACGGCCCTGGGACCCGCCCTCGGTGGCACCCGGTTCTGGAACTATGCCTCCGACTACGACGCCCTCATCGACGTGCTCCGCCTGTCGCGCGGCATGACGTACAAGGCCGCCGTGGCGGGTTTGAACCTCGGAGGCGGCAAGGCCGTCATCATCGGGGACAATCGGACCACCCAGCGCGAGATGGTCATGCGGGCGCATGGCCGGGCCGTCGAGTCGCTTGCCGGGCGTTACTACACTGCCGAGGACGTCGGCACATCCGTAGCGGACATGGACTACATCCACATGGAGACGGAACATGTCGTGGGGATGGCCGGGAAGTCCGGCGATCCGTCGCCGGTCACCGCCTACGGTACGTACCGCGGTATCAAGGCCTGTTCGCTGAAGAAGTTCGGTACCGATGACCTCGCCGACCGGTCTGTAGTCATCCAGGGGGCGGGTCACGTCGGGTACTTCCTGGCGGAAGACCTGCGGGCTGAAGGGGCCAAGGTGTTCGTAGCCGACATCGACGAAGATCGCGTGCAGCGCTGCGTGGATGAGCTCGGTTGCGAGGCGGTCGGAGCGGACGACGTGTATGACGTCGATGCCGATGTGTTTGCGCCCTGCGCCCTGGGAGCCATTCTGAACGACGACACGATCCCGAGGCTCAAGGTGGAGATCGTGGCCGGGGCCGCGAACAACCAGCTGGCGAAGTCACGCCACGCCGCCATGCTCGAGGAGCGCGGCGTGCTGTACGCTCCGGACTACGTGATCAACGCCGGAGGTTTGATCAACGTGTACTCCGAACTGGCGGGCTGGACTCTCGAGCGCTCCAAGCGTAAGGCGGGGGAGATCTATTCGACCCTTCTTGCGATCTTCGAGCTCGCCACCGCTGATGGCATGACGAGTGCCGAGGCTGCGGACGAGGTGGCGATGCGCCGTGTACAAGCCGTGACGCAATTGCACCGGACCTACGTGTGAGTGAGATGATAGACCAGTCGATGCGGGCCGGGGAGACGGACGTCGCTCCCTCCTGCGATCACCTCGAGGCAGTGGATCCCGGGGTTTTCGCAGCGATCAAGGCGGAGGCAGCCAGGCAACACGAGGGTCTCGAGCTTATCGCGAGCGAGAATTTCGTCTCCGGTGCGGTGCTCGAGGCCATGGGGTCCGTTCTGACGAACAAGTATGCCGAGGGCTACCCGGGGAAGCGTTACTACGGTGGCTGCGAGCACGTAGACGTAGTGGAAGACCTGGCGCGAGAGCGGGCTAAGGAGCTGTTCGAGGCGGAGCACGCCAACGTGCAGCCGCACAGCGGGGCGCAGGCCAACATGGCCGCGTACTTCGCGTTTCTGCAGCCGGGGGACAAGGTTCTCGGAATGGACCTGTCGCATGGGGGTCACCTGACGCACGGCTCTCCGGTCAATTTCAGCGGGCGATTGTATGACTTCGTCCCCTACGGAGTCCGTGAGGAAGACGGGCGCGTCGACATGGACGCGCTCGCGTCGATGGCTCGCCGCGAACGCCCCGCGATGATCGTGGCGGGTGCGAGTGCCTACCCGCGCGAGTTGCCGTTCGAGGCATTTGCCAGCATCGCACGGGATGTCGATGCCATGCTGCTTGTCGACATGGCACACATCGCAGGCCTCGTGGCGGCCGGGGTGCATCCGTCACCCGTTCCATGGGCGGACATCGTGACGACGACCACGCACAAGACGCTGCGAGGACCGCGCGGTGGTCTGATCCTGTGCCGGGCTGAGCACGCGAAGGCGATCGACAAGTCGGTGTTCCCGGGAATGCAGGGGGGCCCCCTGGAGCACGTCATCGCGGCCAAGGCAGTGGCCCTGCATGAAGCCCAGTCTTCCGCATTCGTCCGCTACGCGGGCCGGGTCGTCGAGAACGCGAGGGCCCTGGCGGATGGCCTGATGGAGCGCGGGTGGAAGTTGGTCTCCGATGGGACGGACACTCACTTGCTGCTGGTGGACCTGCGCGAGACTGATCTCTCGGGCAAGGACGCGGAGGAGTACCTGGGGCGTGCTGACATTACGGTGAACAAGAACACGGTTCCCGGTGAAACTCGGTCGCCATTCGTTACGTCGGGCATTCGGATCGGCACTCCGGCCCTCACCACGCGCGGTATGGGCCTGTCAGACATGCGTGCGGTCGCTCTCCTGATGTACAGGGTCCTTCGGTCGGGAGGGGACGAGGGGACTCTCGAGTCGATTCGGTCCGAGGTCCAGGAGCGGGCGAGTCAGTTCCCGCTGGTCGCCCACTCGGAGGTGGGGGCGACGGGAGTAGCGTGAGCCGGGTCCGTATCGGTCCGGCCTTCCAGGAGGCGCGTTGAGCTCGGTCGAGGGCATCCGGGTGGCCGCGGGATCCGCAGAGGCGGAGTGTCGTGTCAAGGGCTCCCGCTTCATCGCGATCACGCGCCCCGTCTCCGATCTGGCCCAAGCCGCCGGGTACCGCGAGGCGGAGCGCCGGCGTTTCCACGATGCCACGCACCACGTGTATGCCGCACTTCTCCGTGGTGGCGACCAGCGGTTCGACGACGACGGTGAACCCTCCGGCACTGCGGGGCGACCCACGCTGGCTGCGATCGAGCGGGCGGGACTCTCGGACGTGGCAGTAATCGTCACTCGGTACTTCGGTGGCACCAGGCTGGGCACGGGCGGCCTGGGACGGGCGTATGGTGAGGCTGCGGACCTCGCCCTCGAGCGAACCGCTGCCCGGACGGTAGTTCCGGGGCGAAGGGTACTTCTCAAGTACTCCTACGCCGATACCGGGGCGGTGACACGCTCGGTGGAGGCGAATGGGGCTACTCGGCTCCACGAGCGATACGGAGATCTGGCGGAGCTCGAGGTTGCGTTGCCGGCGGCGCGAGTAGAGGTCCTGCGCGCCGAGGTTACGGAGACGACGGGGGGCCGGGCCGAGCTTGTTGAGCTTCCGGGCGAGATGTTGCTTCCCGTCGACACTTGACGCCCTTTTCGACCAATTTCTAGATTCAAGTCCGACGCGGATGGGATGAGGGTCCCGTCCAACGCCGATACCGGGAGGAAAAGGGACGGGGGCAGGTCGATGGAAGCACCGGCGCTTCACGAGACGCTGGGCCAACTGCAGAGGCGCAATCCACGGTACGCTGTGGAGGCGTACTTGTTCGTGTTGGGGGGGCTTCATCGGAGGCTCGCCGAATTGGAATGCCCACGCCATATCTCGGGAGAAGAGTTGGCAGGCGCCGTACGCGACCTTGCCCTGGAGCGGTTCGGGTTGCTGGCCCGTGTCGTGCTCGAGCACTGGGGCGTCCACTCGACCGAGGACATGGGGGAGATCGTATTCCTTCTCGTAGACCACGGAGTGCTGACCAGGGAGGATACGGACCGGCGCGAGGACTTTGCCGACGTCTTCTCTTTTGAGGAAGTTTTTGAGTCGGAGTATCCCTGGGGAGCGCCCGGGCGGTAGCGCCTCCCCTTTCGTGACACGTTCAGTGGATTGGGGCGTGTCGGACAATACATTCCTGTTGCATGTGCTGCCTGCCCGGCTGACTGGGGAGAGGGGTGAGACGTGGAGAACGCCACACGGTTTCCGAAGTGCTTGAGGTGCGACGGCGGCCAGCTGCTGCCGCTGTCTGATTACGGCAGGGACGGTGCATCGATCCGTTTCAAGGCCTGGGTGTGCTCGAACCCCGAGTGCGGCTACAACATCCGGATCGACAACGGCGAAATCAGCTTCGGCCGGGGCATCACCCAGTCCCAGAAGTAGTGGTTCGACGCTTCGAGATGCCCTGGACAGGGCAATGGGGCGGTAAGGCGGGGTTCGATGCCTGACGAGCGAGGGACGGCCGTGACCACTGATCGGGAAGCTTGGGCCGCGGGAGCCGAGACCGTCTGGCTCCCGACAGCCGCGGAGATGGTCGAACTCGATCGCGTGGCGGTAGCCGGCGGGGCCACGACGGAGCGCACCTTGATTGAGGCGGCCGGTCGTGAGATCGCGCACAGGGTCCAGGCCCACTGGCCCGAGGGATCGGTTGTCGCAGTGGTCGGCAGCGGACACAACGGGGCGGATGCACTGGTCGCTCTCCGGACTCTCCATGCATGGGGCCGGAACGTCCGCGCGATCCTTGCTTCATCGTCATCTCCCGAGCCGGATGTTCTCATCGGATGGGACATCTCTCTGCAAGAGCCCGACGCTCTACCCGAGGCCTGCGTCGGTGCGGCGGTCATCCTCGACGGCATTCTGGGAACGGGGGTGACGGGGGCGCCACGGGAGCCACAGGCATCTCTCATCGAGCAAGTCAATCGCTTTGACATCCCGGTTGCGGCCGTGGACGGGCCGAGCGGCGCGGACTTCTCCACGGGGGCCGTCGCCGGGGTATGCATCAGAGCGACCCTGACCGTGACCCTTGGATGGCCCAATGTCGGTCTTCTCCGGCATCCAGCCCGGGAGTACTGCGGAAGGATCGAGTGCGTCGAGATCGGGTTTCCGCCACCTTCCTCGCCGATGGGAGCGCGGGCGATCACGGGGCGATGGGTGGCGCGGACGCTGATCGCCAGGGCACCGGATGCCCACAAGGGCAGGGCGGGATACCTGGCCCTCATTGCCGGTCAATCGGGGATGGCGGGGGCTGCCGTTCTTGGGGCCCGGGCCGCTCTGCGGGGGGGCGTGGGCATTCTGAAGGTCGTGGGGGACGCCGCTAACCGGGAAGTCCTGCAGCGTACCTGCCCCGGCGCGATCTACGTATCATGGGCGGACGAGGACGACTGGATCCGGGCGGTCCAGTGGGCCGGGGCACTCGCGATCGGGCCGGGGCTCGGTCTCTCGGATGAACGGAGGGACCTCGTAGAGAAGATCCTCGGTTCTCGTGGGTCGCGACCGGTGGTCCTGGATGCCGACGGTCTGAGCCTTTTCGAGGGAGATGTGGATCGCCTGTCCCCGCTTCTGGCCCCCGCGGATGTCGTGACCCCCCACCCCGGCGAGCTGGCGAGACTCACGGGAGCTTCTATCGAGAGTATTCTCGCCGATCCGCCCGGTGCGGCGAAAGCGGCTGCGGAGGACCTCGGGTGTACCGTGCTCCTCAAGGGATCTCCCTCCTGGGTCGCCGAATCGGGCCAGCCATTGCGAGTGAGTACGACAGCGGGTCCGGAAGTCGCGTCCGGCGGAACGGGAGACGTGCTCACGGGACTGATCGGTGCATACCTCGCTGCCGGCATGGCAGCGGCGGATGCGGCCGCATCCGCGCTGTGGTTGATCGGGATCGCCGCCGGCAGGTCGCTCGAGCCTTCGGGGCACCTCGCGTCCGACATCCCGGATCGCCTTCCGGGTGTCCGAGCTCGCGTCTCGGCATTGGGGTCGCCGGGCGGTCCGGTGATCTTCGTGTCCGAGCCGTGAACGTGAGGTATGAACCTCGACGGATCGCATCCCGGGTCTTGCTTGGCTGGTTCCTGCTGACCGCATCTGGCCTTTCCGCTCAGACCGGTGGATGGAGAACCGATGAGCGGGTACTCATCACTGACTTCGGCATCGTCACCGCCCTCGCGAGATCGTCGGGATCCGTCTTCGCCGCCACCACCGGTGGGCTGATCATCCTCGACGAGTCTTTTCAGCGGCTGGAGCTGCCGATCACGGTCGAGGACGGCTTTCCTCCCGGGGTCCCTACGGCAATGGCGTTCGATCAACGGGACGGGTCTTTGTGGCTTGCGGCTGCAGGGGAGCTTCTCCAGTTCGATCCGTTCAGTCGTCGTTTCCGTGACCGGATCGCGGTGCGGCAGTTGGTAACGGAACTGGTGCCGGCCGAGCCGTCCGGATCGGATCTGTTCATCAGGATGCGAGGGGAGTGGTGGAGACTGGACACGTTCAGCCGTGACCTCCGCCGAGCTGACCCCGG
>JAUVPT010000043.1 GCA_030598525.1 Gemmatimonadota bacterium | reverse complement strand
TGAGCAGGGCCGAACTGATGACCAGGCTGTTGGAGGACTGCGTCAGGGCAAAGGCGAAGTAGGTCCACACGACCATCGCCGCGTAGTTCCAGATCGGGTAGGGCACACCCTCGGGTCCCAGGTTGGCCAGCTTGCCGAAGAAGAGCGTGAACACGACCATCGCGACGAACGGCTGGATGATGGCCCAGGCAATGCCGAGGACGCTCTGCTTGTAACGTACCTTGATGTCTCGCCACGTCAGGAAGTAGAGCAACTCGCGGTATTCCCACAATTCGCGGAGGTGAAGCGGCACCCAACCGCGGGACGCCTCAAGCCGCAGCACCGGAACGGGAGTCGAGGACCCCGGCGCCACGTTTGCGGCCGTCATCCCGTCGCTCATGCCGTCGCTCCCTGGTACGTGAGGCCATGAGCTTCCCGGCGAGCCGCTTCCAGGTCCGCTTCCACCATGATCCGCACGAGATCGGCGAACTTAACTCTTGGCTCCCAACCGAGGTCCCGTTTGGCCTTCGACGGATCTCCGATCAGGAGATCGACCTCCGACGGCCGCTCGTATCTCGAATCCAGCTCCACATGGCTCTCCCAGTCCAAATCGACGCGCCCGAATGCGCTCTCAAGGAACTCGCGCACCGAGTGGGTCTCGCCCGTCGCGATCACATAGTCGTCCGGCGTTTCCGCCTGCAGCATCAGCCACATCGCTTCCACGAACTCCGGCGCGTATCCCCAGTCCCGCCTCGCGTCCAGGTTTCCGAGATACAGCTTGTCCTGCAGACCCACCTTAATTCTGCCCACCGCCCGCGTGATCTTGCGCGTGACGAACGTCTCGCCGCGCCGTGGGCTCTCGTGATTGAACAGGATTCCGTTGACCGCGAAAAGGCCGTAGGCCTCCCGATAATTCCGGGTCACGTGAAACGCATAGGCCTTGGCGCAAGCGTACGGCGACCGCGGATAGAACGGAGTGGTTTCGGTCTGCGGCACTTCCTGGACCTTGCCGTACAGCTCCGATGAGCTCGCCTGGTAGAAGCGCGGCTGGACCCCGGTCTCCCGAATCGCGTCGAGCAGGCGGACCGCCCCTAGCCCGGTGACTTCCGCCGTGTACTCGGGAAGGTCGAAGCTCGTTCGCACATGGCTCTGGGCGCCCAGGTTGTAGATTTCGTCAGGCTCGATCTCCAGCAACAGCCGGCTCAGCACGCTGCCGTCCGTTAGATCGCCGTAGTGCAGGAACAGCCGGGCATCGGTCTGGTGCGGGTCCTCGTACAAGTGCTCGAGGCGTTGTGTATTGAAGCTCGAGGAGCGCCGGATGATGCCGTGTACCTCGTATCCCTTCGAGAGCAGCAACTCGGCAAGGTAACTGCCGTCCTGGCCCGTGATACCTGTGACCAGGGCCTTCCGGGTCTGATCGCTCAATGTTCTTCCTCGACTGAATCTGATTGGGTGGTTGCGGAATAGGTAACCGGCTGCCTGCCGGGATTTGTCGAACGATTCTCCTGGTACCAGGCGACGGTGCGCCGCAGGCCTTCCTCGAAGGGAACCTGGGCTCTGAATCCGAAACGTTCGACCGCGCGACTCGTGTCGAGGCAGCGGCGCGGCTGCCCATCGGGCTTGCTCGGGTCATACGTCAGTCGTCCGGCAAAGCCCACTTCGCTGGCTACGCGATGCGCGAGATCGCCAATCGTGATCTCGCTTCCCGTTCCGAGGTTCACTGGTTCCGAGCCATCGTAGTGCTCCGCTGCGAGAAGTACCGCCCGGGCACAGTCCTCCACGTACAGGAACTCGCGCGATGCCTTGCCGGTCCCCCAGAGGAAGACCTCTTCTCGCCCGTCGTCCACCGCCTCGACCATCTTCCGGATCAGCGCCGGGATCACATGGCTCGACCTGGGATCGAAATTGTCGCGCGGGCCGTAGAGATTCACGGGCAGCAGGTACACTCCGTTGAAATCGTACTGGGCACGGTACGCCTGCAACTGGACGAGCAATGCCTTCTTCGCGATACCGTACGGAGCGTTGGTCTCTTCCGGGTAGCCGTTCCACAGGTCAGCCTCATGGAACGGCACTGGCGTGTGCTTGGGATAGGCACAGATCGTCCCGAGCTGCACGAATTTCTCCACGCCCGCCCGGCGGGCTTCCTCGATCATGTGCACGCCCATGACCATGTTGGCGTAGAAAAACCTGCCCGGCTGCTCCCGATTGGCACCGATTCCGCCCACTTCGGCCGCGAGGTGGATCACGATGTCCGGTTTGGAATCCGTGATGACATCCCTCACGGCCGTGATGTCGGTCAGATCGTACTCGGCCACCGTCGGCGCCTGGACATGACGGGCCTCCAGTGCCTCGAGCTGCTCGAGGATTTGCGAGCCGAGAAAGCCGTTGCCGCCGGTGACCAGAACACGGCGGCCGCCCCAGAACTCTGGAGTGCTCGTTCGCTCGATGTCGGTCGTCCCTGTCATGACACCGTCCCCCTGTCGCCGACCGCGGACGCTTCCAGGCTCTCCGCGTCGAGCTCGATCTTCAGCGCCTGGCCTATCGCGCTCAGGCCGATCTGGATGAGCACCCGATCGACTCCGCGATGCTCGAGGACGACGCCGCGGACGCCGGCAAACGGTCCAGCCTGGACGAGTACTTGCTCCCCGAGCTCGATCGAGGGCGTCGGGCGGGGGACCACCCCGGTCTCTGCCAGGCACGCGGTGAACAACCTCACGTTCTCCATCTCGTCGTCCGGGATCGGCGCGGGCTTCCCGGCCACTCCGATCACCTGGACACTGCCCGGAATGGAGAGCACCTTCGATGCGTCCTCGGGACGAAAACGGACGAACACGTATCCCGGGAACAGCGGCCAGAGGACGGTCTTCTTCCGATCGTGCCACTCGCTCACCCTCGGCATGAGCGGCAGATACGTGTCAAAGCCCCGTTGCTCCAGGGTCTCCGCCACCCTTTTCTCGTGCCGTGAGCGCGTGTACAACGCGTACCAGGGATTCTTTACGTTCAAGGTCTCCGCTTTCACGCCCGGCCCCGCCTGGACCGACGACTCCGCTTATCAGCTGTCAGTGCAGGGCAGGCGCACTTCGTGCCCGTGAGTAACAGGCGGGCCCTCCGGATCTCGGATCCGATGCCGCCTTGCTCACCCCACATCGGCGCTCTGACTTCGCATCGCGGGAGGAGCAAGAATCGCTCCCACCCACTATGGCACTACAACTGTTGACGATACTTAACGTTAGGTCCACTCAACGGTATAGATATTTTCGCGTGTGTTGCGTGGACGCAACACGTACATCTTAACCCTATCGGCGCGTTTCGGAACGGGGTCTCAAAGGCAAGGAAAAGGCAGCTCGACCACGAACACCGTTCCGCCTCCGCTTCGACTCAGGACGTCGATCCGCCCGCCCGCCGCCTGGACGAATCGGGCACTGATCGTCAGCCCGAGTCCGCGCGTCCAGCCGCGAGTCTCCCCCGGCCACCGGTCGTCCGTGATCGAAAGGAGTCGTCGGAGAGCTTCGACGTCGGTACCGTATCGGTCGTCGCCGACCTCGATGCGAAGGTCTCCTTCGTCGGTATCGCTGAATTCGAGGGTCACCGTGCCCCCACTGTCCACGGCCTCGAGCGCATTCGAGACCAGGTTCAGGAGCACCCGACTGAGGAGCCGCTGATCACCGTGCCTCAGACCCTCGGCGGCGAAGACCGTTTCGAGCTCGACGCGCCGGTGTGTGGAAAGCGGACCGACCAGGTTCGTCACGTCGGCGACCACGGTTTCCAGTGAGAAGGAAGCGGCCGACACCGTGATCCGCTCCCGCCCGACGCCCAGCCGCGAGAAGTCGATCAGGTCGTTCGCCATTCGCACGAGGGTGACGGCCGCCGTGTACAGGACACTCATCTGGTGACTTTGCGCGGTAGTCAGGGAACCGCTTCGCTCGGAACGCAGTGCGTCCGCCAGGAACAGGATCGAGTTCAGAGGCGACCGCAGATCGTGTGACACATCCTGGACCATCCGGCGGTGCGCGTCGGACGTGCGGTGAAGCGAAGCGAGGGCCGTGTCGAGCAGCGTCCGGTCCAGCGCCGCGTTCAGGTCACTGAAGTCGGTCGACGCCTGCTCGTTCCCGGCCGCAACGCCCATCTCCTGTATCGCCCTGCGGAACGCCTGGGCGATAGCCCACGCCTCCTCGAGTTCGAGTTCGGCGTACCAGGGCTTATCGCCCTCCGGGGCCTCGTCCACGTCCAGGACTCTGACACGGGAGGGAGATCCGAAAAGGTCCCGGGCCAACAGGGCGCCGGCATCACGAAAACGCTCGGGAAGGGACTCGAGCAAGCCCTGAGGCCTGCTCCACGAGCCAGCCTCGGCGCCCGCGCCGGTGTCATCTTTGGCCCCGGTATCCGGGGGACCGGGCCGTGGAGAAGTGTTGTCTGCCATGATCAGGACGCGAATGCCTCCCGGGCCAACTTGTGCTTGTCCATCAAACGGTACAGCGTCGTCCGATCGATCCCCGCCTGACGGGCTGACTCGGACATGTTGCCGCCCGTGCGCGAAACCAGGTGTGCCAGGTACTCACGCTCGAATCGGTCGACCAGGATCTGCTTCGCGTCGTGGAACGGCATGCGCAGGTCGAGCGCAGGGCCGAGACCGTTCCCGGCACTCATTTCGGGTGGTTGATCGAGAATCGACAGCCTCTCGGCAGGGATCTCTTCCTCTGGATCCGAAAGCACGACCAGGTTCTCGATCACGTTCTGCAACTCGCGCACGTTGCCGGGCCACTGATAGTGGATCATCGCTTCCAGGGTTTCGCCCGCGAGGCGGGGCGGCTCTTCGCCGGGCAGCTGGTGCCGGCGCCAGAAATGGTCCACGAAGTGGCGGATGAGCACCGGGATATCCTCGGGGCGCTCCCTGAGAGACGGCAGGTGAATCGGGACGACGCGGAGACGGTAGTACAGGTCGTTCCGGAGGACGCCCTCTTTCAGGGCCTCCTCGGGATCGCGATTCGTCGCTGAGACGAATCGCACGTCCACGACGGCATCGTCTTTCTCGCTTCCGACCCGCCTCAGAACCCCGTCCTGCAGCACCCTCAGCAGCTTCGCCTGGATGGCGAGCGGCATCTCCGCAAGCTCGTCCAGGAAGAAGGAACCATGGTCTGCCACTTCCAGCAGACCGGCCTTGTCTCGAATCGCTCCGGTAAACGCTCCCCGCTTGTGACCGAACATCTCGGACTCGAGGAGCTCTCCCGGCAGAGCGGCGCAGTTCACGGCGACGAACGGCTTACGCGACCGGCGGCTCTCCCGGTGGATGTACTGCGCGAACAGCTCCTTCCCGGTGCCACTTTCGCCCGTGATGAACACCGACGCGTCGGTAGGCGCCACCTTGAGCGCCTTGGCGACCGCGTCTCGCATCCCGGCAGACACGCCGAGAATGGGGATCCCCCGCTCGACGAGCACTCCCTCCCGCTGCGAGGGCTGTACGATCTTCTGCGCTCTCATCAGGGTAAACGCTGCGCGGCCGATGAGGACCAGAAGCTGCGTCGCGGTGAAGGGTTTCGGGAGATAGTCCCAGGCACCGGCCTGGATCGCCCGGACGCCATCTTCGGTGGTGGCGTGCCCCGTCATCACGATCGCCAGACAATCCTGATTCCTCTTCCTCAACTCCGCGAGGATGTCCAGGCCGTGAACCTGCGGCATGTTCTGGTCGATCAGAACGATATCGTACGTTTCGCTCTTGAGGCGGCGCAAAGCTTCCTCCCCGCGGCGCTCGACCTGGCAGCCGTAACCTTCTCCGCCCAGAACGGTCTCACAGCTCTCCAGGATGCTCGGCTCGTCGTCAACGACCAGAATCCGGATGGCCGCCCGGTCTTCAGGCGCGACCAGGACCCGTTCCGCGTCCTCGGACACGGTGGGCTCCTGGATGTCGGTGCTCTCATCCATGAATCGTCTTCCACTGGTAGTTTGTCGTCACTCGTGCCGCCCTGGCGGTCCACGGTGTCGTGCCGGCGCTACGGCCGGCGCCCCGTAAAGATCAAGATCCGGACCTGCGCGAGGGGTGGAGGCCATGTTGGACGCGATGATCCGCGAATGTGGCGGATTCGCGACACCCGGCAGACGGTTCGGGTTCACAGAGGACGAGTGGAGGGCGGCCCGTTCCTCGCATTCCGCAACGAGAACGGCCAAATCACGGCACAGAAAACGTGTCAGGCGTGGAAAAATGAGAGAATCGGTCAGGCCACCGAAGCCAGGAGGCGCGCCATCGTGATCTCCGCGATCCGCTGGGCCGCCTGGCCGTCCCACCGTTCCGGCAGGGGCGGCTCATGATGTTCGGTGAGTACCCGGATCACTGCCTCCGGTAGCTGAGGCAGTTGGTCGACCGAAATGTGGCGGCTCCGTTCGCGGATCCCGGTCCGTCCGACCGCGAAGTCGCCGATGGCGATACTCGGGACCCCCAGCACGCTTGCGCAGTCCAGGACTTCGCAGGCGTTCGTGACTACGACGCCAGCGCCTTCAACCAGCGCGATGAGCTCCACGTAGCTCGGCGAGTGTACGACGGTCGTGGGATCGAGAAGGTGCTCGAGTCCCTCCTCCCTGACGCTGGCCGCGGAAGACGAATCCATGACGAGAATCGTGGACCGGCCGGTTTCGAAGGCCACCCCGCCCAACGCCTCCAGGAATTCATCCTGCGGCGCCGCGCCCGGAACGACGTCGGTTCGGGTCAACAGGGCGACGACGTAGGCCCCTTCTTCCATCCCCATCAAGGCGGGTAGCTCGAGGGTCGATGACCTGCCCCGAAGGCGCGATACGGTGTCGGCGACCGTGTTGCCGACGAAGTGAATTCGGGAGGCGTCAATGCCTTCCTCGACCAGGTGGTCGCGGGTCTCACGCTCCGCGACGAACAGCGCGTCGGAGAGCCGGTCAGTCAGAAGCCGGTTGATTTCCACCGCCTCGTGGCTGTTCCCTGCCCGGAGACCTGCCTCCAGGTGAGCCAGCGGAACCCCGTTCTTGCGCCCCACGAGCGCTGCGGCCAGGGCGGCGTCGACGTCGCCCACAGCGAAGATCCAATCGGGAGATTCACGCACCACGATGGACTCGAGGGCGATGAGCGACCGTCCCGTCTGGATGGCCGAGCTTCCGGTGGAGATGCCCAGGACGTGATTCGGGGGCGGAAGCTCGAGCTCCTCCAGGAACACGTCCCGGGGAACCAGGTCCTCCCTGTGCCCCGCGTACACGATGACCTGGTGATCCGCACCTGCCGCTCTCAGGGCACGGAACACGGGTGAAATCCGGAAGAAACCGGCACGCGAGCCGACGACGTGGAGTACTTTCATCGCCCGCCCCTACTCCACCGTGACGCTCTTGGCGAGGTTACGTGGCTTGTCCACGTCGCAACCGCGCATCACGCCGATATGATAGGCCAGGAGCTGCAGCGGGATGCTCGAGATGATGGGCTGCAGGCTGTCTTCTGTGCTCGGGACGATGAAGACTTCGTCCGCCAGTTCGGCGAGTCCGTTGGGCTCGGTGGTGACCGCGACCAGGTAACCCCCGCGAGCCTTCACCTCTCTCATGTTGGACAGGACTTTCGGGTACACGCTGTCGCGAGGGGCGACGACCACCACGGGCATGTTCTCGTCGATCAGGGCGATCGGACCATGCTTCATCTCGGCCGCCGAGAACCCCTCGGCGTGAATGTAGCTGATTTCCTTGAGCTTCAGGGCCCCCTCGAGCGAGACCGGAAAACTGTACCCTCGGCCAAGGTACAGGTAGTTGCTGTGACCACGGTCGACGAGCCGCTGGGCCATTTCCTCGATCTCTTCGGCACGGGCCAGGATCGACCGAACCTTGTCGGGCAGCAGTTGGATCTCGGACAGGACCCGACGGGTTACTTCTGGATCCAGGCCCCTCTGTCGACCGAGGTAGAGGGCGAATAGCGCCATCGCGGCAACTTGTGACGTAAACGCCTTGGTGGAAGCCACGCCGATTTCCGGACCGGCATGCAGGTAGATGCCGGCGTCGGTAGCACGGGCGACGGAGCTGCCCACGACGTTGACGATGCCGAGCGTCGTCGCTCCCCTCTCTTTGGCCAGCGAAAGCGCGGCCAGGGTATCGGCCGTCTCTCCCGACTGTGAGACCCCCACTACGACAGTCCCGGGCTCGAGCACCGGGTTCCGGTACCGCCACTCCGAGGCGTACTCTACATCCGCCTGCACGCGGGCGTACTCCTCCACCATGAACTTGCCGATGAGTCCGGCGTGCCATGAGGTGCCGCAGGCCGTAAAGATGATCCGTCGTGCCTCCGAAAGGACCCCCGCGACATCGGACAGCCCTCCGAGTTTCACGGCCGGACTCGAGCGCTGGATTCGGCCCCGCAACGTCGCCTCGAGGCTCGTCGGCTGCTCGCATATCTCTTTCAGCATGAAATGGGCGTGCCCACCGCGCTCGGCGGCCTCGAGATCCCAGTCGAGCACCTCCACGGGCTTCACGATCCGTGACATGGCATCCATCGAGAGGATATCGCAGCCGGAAGAGTCGATGACGGCCATCTCTCCGTCGTCCAGGTAGACGACTCGCCGCGTGTACGGGAGGAGCGCAGCGGCATCCGATGCGGCGAATATCTGACCTTTCCCCAATCCGACCAGTAGCGGCGAACCCCGGCGTGCACAGACAATCCGGCCGGGCTCACGTGAGCTCATCACCGCGATGCCAAACGTTCCCTCGACCATGCTCAGGGCGCGGGCGACGCTGAGGTGCAGAGGCGGAAGCCAGTGCTCTTCGATGAGGTGGGAGAGGACCTCCGTGTCCGTGTCCGAGCGAAACTCGTGACCTCGCCGTATCAACTCGGCCCTGAGGACATCGGCGTTCTCGATAATGCCGTTGTGGCACACCGCGATTTCGCCCGAACAGTCCTGGTGGGGATGGGCGTTCGCCACCGTGGGCTCTCCATGAGTGGCCCAACGCGTGTGGGCGATTCCGGACTCGCCCGCGACCGGCTCCCTGTCGAGAAGATCGCCGAGAGCTTCGAGACGGCCGGCGGCCCTGCGGGTATCCAGGCCAAGGCCGTTCTGCACGGCCAGGCCTGCCGAGTCATACCCCCTGTACTCGAGCCGACTGAGGGCTTCGAGGAGGATGGGGCTCGCCGGCTCCCCTCCGGCATACGCGACGATTCCACACATGGGCGATGATCCTCTTGGATACGGGCTCTCCGGGGGCGTGCGTCGACCTCGGTGCCCCGCGGATCCGACGGGTCAGTCCCGCCGGTGATGAGCCTCTGTTACAAGAGACGCGCCAGATTGGTGGGTGACCTGGGCACTGCCCGATGTAAAGCTCGTAAGTGTGTATGTTTTTATTCTTTACGAAGCGACGCGGAGTGACCTTGCCGGACGGCAGAGACGGCTCTGTGAAGAGAGTGTGGCAGGTGCGCTACAGGGCGGAGAACTGCGCGGAAGCATACGACCGCGGTAATCGATCAGCCGGTCATCGGCCAGACCAATGGAATGAGAAGCACGCAGACGATGGCAAGCAGGATCTGAAGAGGCACCCCCACCTTCGTGAAGTCGAAGAACCGATAGCCCCCGGGACCGTACACGATGAGGTTCGTCTGGTAGATCGGCGTGGACATCGAGAGCGCTGCTCCGATCGTCACACCTACCACGAACGGCCTCGGGTCGAGGCCCAGGCCGGCGGCAGCAGACACTGCTACCGGGAACATGATGGCCACCGCGGCCGCGTTCGCCACCAGGGCGTTGAGCAGCAGAGCCCCCGCGATCAAGGCGCCAAGAACGCCGACCGGCCCGAAACTGGCCCCCGCCCCGGCAACGCCCTGCGCCAGAATCGCCGCCGCGCCGCTCGCTTCCAGTGCCGTCGCGATCCCGAGAGCCGAGCCTATCGTGACCAATACCGACCAGTCGATGGAGCGCTTGGCCTCACCCAGGCTCAGGCAGCCGAAAACCACCATGGCCATGGCCGCACCGATCGCGCTCACGACGATGGGCAGGACGTCGAGGGCCGCCAGGGAGACCATCGCCAGGAGAACGAGCACCGCCGCCATCGCACGATCACGTCTCGGGGCAGCGCTGTCTCCGACCCGGCTCACGAGGTAGAAGTCCGGTGAGTCGCGGAATGCGCGTGAGAAAGCCTGGGCCGCCTCGATAAGC
>JAUVPT010000332.1 GCA_030598525.1 Gemmatimonadota bacterium | reverse complement strand
GTCGCAGTGCTGGCCGTCGTGCTGGCAGCGGTGGGCGTGGGTGCCTGGGAAGCCTACTGGAGGGGACCGCAGCAGTACGAAGCCTCCTATCGGAACAGTGACTCACAGTGGGCCGAGGCCCGACGCAGGGTCGACGCCGGCGAGCCGAACGCCACGGTGTTCATCGGCTCCTCCCGCACCCAGTTCGACATCGACCTCGACGTTTGGCAGGAAGAGACAGGCGTTCACGGCATCCAATTGGCGCTCGAGGGCTCGAACGCGCTGCCCATTCTCACGGACATCGCGGCCGACGAGGACTTCAACGGACTCCTGGTGGTCGGGCTCACCCCTCCACTGGTATTCTTGCCGGGAATCGGACTTCGGGCCGACGCGGTTCAGCGCTACTACGACGAGACGCCCTCCCAGTGGATGGGGAACAAGCTCTCCTACCCGCTGGAGCGGACCTTCGCCTTCTACACCATCGACACGAAGCTCTTCACCGTGCTGACCCGCCAGGCCGGGTGGCCCGATCGGCCAGGGCTCCCGTTCCAACAGCCGGAAGTACGCAAGATCGAGAACATGCGACGCGACCGGCAGGCGAATCTCTGGGACCGGGTCGAGGACGATCCGGAGTTCAACGCGATCGTCACGGGTACGTGGCAAGTGATCCTTGAGAACCTGCCGCCGCCTCCGCCCGAAGATGTAGCGCGGGCCGCATTCGAGGCACTGCTCGAGCAGGTGGCGGGCGATGTCGCGAAGATCCGGGAGCGGGGTGGCGAGGTCGTGTTCATCAGGCCGCCGTCCAGCGACTGGTTCCGCGAGTTCGAGCAGCAGGCGACCCCACGCGACCGGGTGTGGGAGCCAATCGTCGGCGTGGCCGACGCCGTGGGCGTTCACTTCGAGGACTACCCCGCGCTTTCGGATGTCCGCACTCCCGAGTGGTCTCACATCAGCTCGCGGGACAAGGCGCGGTGGACGAGGGCCCTGGTCGGTATCTTGAGAGACAGGATGACGGAGCGCGGTATCCAACGACCGGAGATGGGAACGTGAGCCTGCTAGTTGCCGTAGACTTCTCGGCCGTCGCCGACGACCAGTTGGAGATCGTGAGCCGCCTGGCTAAGCCGAATCGCGAGATCTACCTGCTGCACGTGGCTGAGCCGAACCCGAGCTTCGTGGGATACGAGGCGGGCCCGGATGAGGTGCGCCACGACGTGGCCGTGGAGTTCAAGCGAGAGCACGACCAGATCCACGCCTTCGCAGATCGCCTGCGCGAGCAGGGACACGTGGTCAACGCGCTGCTGGTCCAGGGTCCGACGGTCCAGACGATCCTCGAGCAGGCTGAAAAGCTGGAAGCCGAAGTGATCGTGGTGGGCTCACACGGGCGCGGGAAGCTGTTCGACCTGGTCGTCGGCAGCGTCTCGGCCGGCGTGATCCGGAAGTCGTCGGTGCCCGTGCTGGTGGTGCCTACGCGCTGACATGGCAGTCGGGCTGGGGCCACCCGGGCGCTAGTCAGCCCTTAGCGCTGTCGTCGGCTCAACACGGGTCGCCCGGAGAGCTGGCACGTAGCTGGCCATCAGCACGACGGCCGCAAGCACGGTGACGATCGCGGCCAGGCTCACCGGATCCGAGGGCGAGACACCATACAGCAGGGCGGCGATCGTTCGCCCCAGCACTACGGCCAGCGCCGAGCCCAGCACGCCGCCGGTCAGGGCGATCATCAATCCGTGCCGCAGTCCCAAGCGCTTGATGTCCGTGGCCGTCGCTCCGAGTGCCATGCGGATCCCGATCTCCTGCGTACGCTGCGATACGGCATAGGAAATCACTCCGTAGACCCCGACCGTGCCCAGAATGAGGGCCACTCCGGCCGCCACGAGGAGCAAGGTCATCATGAACTTCGTCGGAGCCATGTCACGACGCGCGACCTCGTCCAGGGTCCGGACGTTCGCGAGAGGGAGATCACGGTTCACGGACCACACGGCCTGCCGAACCTGAGGCAACACGGACGTGGGCGGCATCACGCCGGTGCGCACGATATACGCCAGATCGCGCCGGACCCAGCTCGGCGACCCGAGGAACTCGGCCACTGCCATCGGCCAGTACACCACGCCCGGGGCCTCGGAGGTGATTCCCGCATCCCGCACATCGCCGACCACGCCGATGACCTCGCGCCATGGGTCCTCGGGCGAGTGCCGGATCCGCCTGCCCACGGCTCCGGCCGGGCTTCCCCAGTGCCGGACGGCGAGGTTCTCCGTGATCAGTCCCACGTGGCGGCGGGCGGTGATGTCGTCCCAACTGATAGTTCGCCCGGCAAGCAGCGGAATCCCCATCGCCCCGAAGTAGTCGGCTCCGATCGCCTTGTAGTGAATGGAAGGATCAATCGGCTCACCGGCCAGCGAATCATCCACGTACAGTTCGTTGGTGTTGCTCCTGAGCTCCATGGTGAAACCGGAGGCCAGTCCAGCCGACTCGACCCCGGGGATCGAGCCCAGATTCTCTGCGATCCGCCTGTGAATCCCGATCGCCTCGTCGTCGTCGGGCGTCTGCGCCCGGGGGGTGTAGAGTCGGAAGGTCAGCACCGCCTCGGGGCGATCGAAGCCTGGATCGATCGCGCGGAGGGTCAAGAAAGAGCGGACCATGAGAGC
>JAUVPT010000337.1 GCA_030598525.1 Gemmatimonadota bacterium | reverse complement strand
CGCAGAAGTCCGGGTGCGGCGAGTCTTCGACAAGAGCACGGCAGGCTGGTTCGAACCGTTCTCACAATATGATGTGATCCCGTTCGGGACAGCCTCTACTGACGCCTATACCGTGGTCAGCTTGTCTACCGGCGGCTCGGTGGAACTCGGTCGGACGCCGCTCGACCTCTACTTCGGTGTCCAGAACCTGCTGGACGAGACCTACAGGGCCTTTCTGGACACGTACAAGGGATATGCTCTCTCGCCGGGTCGCAATTTCATCGCGAGAGTGGGGGTATCGTTCTAGCTTCGCTTCGGAGGTTCGATCAGACCACAGGAGGGTCGCCTCCCCAGGCCAAAGCGAGCCCCTGCGCCGAGGCGTAGAGGCTCGCTGTCCTGCTGCGTCCTGCTGTAGGATGTGCGTCCGGCCGTCAGCTACCCGGCGGGAAGTCTCCCATCATCTTGTTGACCGCGGAGTCGATCAGCTCCTGGCGCTCCTGCGGAGAGCGGCTCTGATCGATGTCGGTCGTCGCGGTACCCGTCCACACGAGGTTCTTGGTGCCCGTGTCGAAGATTCCCAGGATCAGGGAGCCCTCGTTCCACACCTGCTCGGTGGTCGTGCTGGTTCCCATGCCCATGCCCCAGCCACCTCGGCTGTAGCCGCCGCCCCAACCGGCGTTGACCGTGTTGAACGACCGGCGCTCGGCGGTGGTAATCTGGTAACTCACCGCGATGTCGGGATTGGACGACGACTGCGTGAATCCCTTGGCCACCATCGCCGCATCGACGGACTGGCGTATGCGACTGCTGGTGATGTTGTTGACCTCTCCCTGGCTGTCGATCCAGTCGTAGGTCGAAAAGCCCGAGAAATCGACCTGCGGATCGTAGTCGGTGCTGGTCGAGATTCCGCTGCAAGCGCCGACGAGAAGCGCCGCACTGATTCCCATCAACATACGAGACTTCATTCACTTCCTCCTGGTCGTTGAGCGACCGTTGATACCCCTCCTGGCTCGACTCACTATAATATGCAGGTCCATCGGATCGAGGGCGAATATTTGATGGACGCCGAGCAGGCCCGGCCGGGTCTGGATCTTGCTTCTTTAGATCCCGTTTCCGTGGACCCGTAATCCCGGCAAGAGCCTTGATTACGGGCCCATTCACCTATTTGCGGCCGCCGGTCCTGTCGCGCCGGGCGGACGAATCGGAGTGTCGATGTGGCGTGAGCGCTACATGAGAACGGGTGTGCCGGCACTCGGTGTGCTCCTTGTTTCAGTCTTCGCGGCGGGGTGTACGCCGGAGGGTCCGGGGGACGGAATTCCAACCCATCCCAGTGATACCTATTCGGTTACCCTGGAGTGGGACGCCCCCACGACCGATGCGGTGGGACGGCCCCTGGAAGACCTGTCAGGCTACCGCCTCTATTACCGCGAGACGGAATCCGCCGCCGGTTCCGAGACGATGATCGAGCTGGGGGCTGAAACCGGTGTCACGGTTTCCGGTCTCCCGGCAGGCGACTACCTGTTCGCCGTGACGGCGCTCGACACGCTCGGGAACGAGAGTGCCCTGTCGGACCCGCTTCCCGTGCAGGTGGGTTCATGAGAGCGGTTCGGCTGACGATCCTGGCTCTAATGGTCCTTACGGCGGGCACGCTGGTCCGGCCACGTGCCACGTTCGATCCCGGCAAACCGAAGGACCTCAAGGCGGAGGCACGCGGTCCCCATGCCGTGGATCTCGACTGGAGGAAAGTCAGGGGTGCTGAAGGATACCACGTGTACCGGGATGGAAATTGGGTGGCGGCTACCGAGAAGAGCGACTACCGGGACGAGGGACTTCAGCCGGCCACCACGTACGTCTACCGGGTGAGCGCGTTCGATGATGATGGAGACGAGGGAGATCTGAGCGATGCCGTACAGGTGACGACGGATCCCCTCCCGGGGCCCTCGGTGCCCACCGATCTCGAAGCCACCGCCGTGGGTCCGTACCGAATTGACCTCGCCTGGTCGCCGTCAGAGAGCGAGGTCGGAGTCTCTTTCTATCGAATCTTCCGGGATGTCGATGAGGTATCCACCACGGGCGACACCACGTTCGGGGACTCGAACCTGGACCCCGAGACGAAGTACGAGTATCGGGTGTCGGCCGTGGACGGACTGGGGAACGAAAGTGACCGCAGTGAGCGTGCCTCCGCCACGACCGAAGCCGAGCCCGGGCCTCCGCCACCACGGAACCTGACGGCGGTCGCAGCTAGTTCGACTCAGATCAACCTGGCCTGGAACCCTCCTGCAGTTTCCACACACCCGGTGCAGGGATACAACGTGTATCGAGAGGGGGAAGCGATCGGGTTCGTGGTCTCCACCGCATTCGCCGACGCCAGCCTGTTCCCGGAGACCACGTACGGCTACACGGTATCCAGCGTGGACACGCGCGGGGTCGAGGGAGAGCTGAGCGACGAAGTATCGGCTACGACGGACGCTGCAACGGACGTGATTCCGCCGGCCCCACCCACGGGATTGAGACTCGCCGGGAGTTGAGTCAACCCGCGGAGGCGGTCGG
>JAUVPT010000308.1 GCA_030598525.1 Gemmatimonadota bacterium | reverse complement strand
TGCGCGTAATACTGGTAGATTCCCTCGGCATAGAACGCGTCGGCCCCGCCGGGATCGATCGCCTGCAGCTGATCCAGGCTCTGGCGTGCGGGGAGGGTGTCGGTCTCCAGCCCGCGACGCAGCAACCACGACTGTGCCCTGACCAGCCGGGCCCACGCGGCGACGAATTCAGGATCGATTTCCACGGCCCGCTCGAACGCCTCCACGGTCCGGTACTCTATCTCCGGGTCGTTCGACCATTCTTCCAGCAGCTTGCCCTGGTGATAAGCATTCCAGGCGTCGATATCTTCCGTCAGGACGGCGCCGAGCGCGGCGCCTGTCTCCTCCGACAGTTCGGCTTCGAGCGCCGTCGCCACGGCCCGCGCGATCTCGCCCTGGATCTCGAACACGGTCTCCGCGGTCAGTTCGCGGTCGTACGTCTGCGCCCACAGGTGCTCGTCGGTCGCCGGATCGATGAGCTGGACGTTGAGGCGCACGCGGCCGCCGGAAGTCCGGACACCACCCTCCACCACGGAGCCGACTCCTAGTTCCTGCGCGATCTCGCTGATCGGGCGGCTCTGGTTCGCGTACGCCATGACCGAGGTGCGCGATGTCACCTTGAGATCCGGCACCTGTGTGAGTTGAGTCATCAGGTCGTCGTGCAGGCCGAGCGCGAACGCCCGGCTGTCGTCGGTGCCCGCAAGGTCGGCGAACGGCAGGACGGCGACTGACTGGCGAGGGTGACTGCCGTCGGCCGCCGCGACCGTACTCGCGCCGTCGCCCATGCTGACCGCCTCCACCGCCGAATCCGCACCACCCGGGGCCGTGCTGCGCCCGACCCACCAGGCCCCGGCCACGAGCGCGATCACTCCTGCCAGGGCCATGAGCCCGGCCGGCCAGCGTTTCGCCGGTGGCTGGGCGGCGATCGCGTCGAGCTCGCCCGTTGCCGCGGGATCTGTGCGCTTCACACCCTCCGATGTCCGCTCGTAGGCCCAAGCGAGCACAATTGCGATCGGGAATCCGATCAACACGAGGAAGGTCGCCGTGCGCAGCACGACGTCGGGAAGCGCCATCCCCTCGGCCAGGAGATCCGCGACCTGAAGCACGACGAAGCCCACCGCGCCATACACGGCGGCGACGCGGAACACCTCTCTCCGCTTCAGTTCGGCGAGGAAGCGCTGGTAGCCCGGGGTCCCGGACGGGGTCTGTGACATGGCCCGAAGATCGACCCGGTGTGCGGACTCGGGCAAGGAGGGAGGCTGCTCGCACCGTCCCTCCGGTGAATATCTCGCCCCCTGAAGTGTTTCTGTACATGGAGGCAGTCCGGACGCACCTCGAGCAGGAGCGACCCATGTATGTCCCCGGAAAGAAGGAAGCCTGGCTGGCGGTCGTGACGCTCATCGTGCTGGCCGTGCTGCTGGCGACCGGCTCGCTCTGACGCTGATCGGACTCTGCAGTCCGATCTCAGGCCACACACCCCGCCCTTCCCACTTCCCGGCACAGCGGCGATCTTGGCCGCATGCCCGATCAACCTGCTGGATACCAACGCTTCTTCGCGGAGCTGAAGCGCCGCCGCGTGTTCCGCGTGATGGCGGTGTACGGCGCCGTGGCCTTTGTGGTACTCCAGGTCGCTGACATCCTGCAGGAAGGACTGCGCCTTCCCGAGAGCTTCCTGCCGATCGTCACCGTGGTCGCTCTGCTCGGTTTCCCCGTCGCGATCGCGCTCGCCTGGGCGTTCGACGTCACGCCGGATGGTGTGCAGCGCACGGGTGAGGCCGCGCCTGGAGAGCTCACGGAGATCATCTCTGCTCCGATCTCGAAGCGCTGGCCGGCCGGTCTTCTGGCGCTCGTCGGAGTGATCGCACTGGTAGCGGGGGCCTGGTACGTCGGTCGGCAGTCGGCGTCCTCGACCTCTTCGGAGGACCCGGCAGTTTCGACCCCCTCTCAGGTCACCGGCGCCCGGGCAGACAGCGCCTCAGGCGTGGCACAGGGCCCCGCGCCCGAGTCGATCGCCGTGCTCCCGTTCGTCAACATGAGCTCGGATCCCGAACAGGAGTATTTCTCCGACGGCATCTCCGAGGAGCTGCTCAACCTGCTGGCGCAGATTCCTGGGCTACAGGTGACGTCACGCAGCTCGGCATTCTCGTTCAAGGACAAGGACCTCGAGATCCCCGAAATCGCCCGGCGCCTGAACGTCGCCTACGTGCTGGAGGGCTCGGTGCGGAAGTCCGGGGACCAGGTCCGGATCACGGCGCAGCTGATCGATGCGCGCTCGGACAAGCACATGTGGTCGGACACCTGGGACCGGACGCTTGATGACATCTTCGCGGTCCAGGACGAAATCGCCGCCGACGTGGCAGAGCAGTTGCAGGTCACGCTGCTTGGCGTGGAGCCGGCGGTCCGGGCGGTCGATCCCGAGGCCTACGCGCTGTTCCTCCAGGCCCGGCAGCTGGCCTATCACTTCACGGAAGAGGGCCTCGATCGATCCAACGAGCTGTATCACGCGGCGCTGGAGATCGATCCCGAGTATGTCGCGGCCCTGGCCGGCCTGAGCGCAAACTACGGAAACCAGGCGGCCTACGCCCTCGCTCCCCTGGAAGAGAGCTACGCATACGCCCGCGAGGCCGCGAACCGGGCGCTGGAGATCGATCCGGACTTCGCTCCGGCCCTCGCCGGCCTCGGCGCAATCGAAATCTGGCACGATCTAGATTTTGTGGCGGCCTCGAAGCACTACTCTCGCGCGCTGGCCCTGGATCCGACGGATCCGGAAATCCTGCTCGGTGCCGCGCTCCTGACCGAAGTCCTGGACCGCGGATCAGAGGCAATAGACGTCTACGAGTACCTGATCCCTCGCGACCCCGTCAATCCGAGCCTGCATTCAGCTCTCGCATTCGCGTACTGGAACAAAGGAAGGCTCGAGGAGGCGCTCGAATCGAACAACACTACTCTGAGCCTCAGCCCGGGCATCATCGGGTCCCACTACCTTGGTGGAGGAGTT
>JAUVPT010000135.1 GCA_030598525.1 Gemmatimonadota bacterium | reverse complement strand
CGCGTCGGCGTCCAGCAGGCAGCCGCGTTCGAGGGCCATCGTGGCGAACACTCCATCGCCGTAGCGGAAGGCCCGGTCGCCCAGGTGGGGTCGGAACTCGGTTACCGGTCGTAAGGCACCGCGGGCCCAGCACAGAGCAGGGCTCGTGCCCGGATGGGAAGTCATCTCTGGTTCACCGGCCGGGTGGGGAACCACGAACGCCGGCCACGGAGGCCGGCGCGGTCAGATCAGATCGGGAATATACGGCTGCGGGGCCGGACGCTCGAAACCGGTCCGGGCCCGCCGTGTGAGAATGGGGACTAGCGACGCGCGCGGCGCCGGGCGCTGCGGACACGCCGCCGCTCGGCCGCCTTGGCCTTCCGACGCTTCGCCTCGCTCGGCTTCTCGTAGCGGCGCTTCCTGCGCATGTCTGCCAGAATGCCGGCCCGCTGAACCTTACGTCGGAATTGCCGGAGGGCCTTCTCCAGGTTCTGGCCCTCCCCGATATGGATCTCCAACGGTCTGTCCCCTTTTGATCGTGTCCGATGCTCGCGTCAATCGACGCGCGTTCCATTTCAAGCCCTTAAAGATAGTGTATGATACACCAGAATCTCAAGAGCACGACCTTCGAAGCCTGCTGTGGGCTTTTCGCTCTACGCGCCGATGCCCGGGAACCTCCGGCTCAAACGCTCGCGCAACTGCTGGGCGAGCGTTTTCTTGCCGTCAGCCGTTCCGGCCGTCGCCCCGGCCGCAGGACTCGATCCCGAACGGCTGGAACGCTTTCGGCTGCCGGATCCGCCACGTCCTCTTTGTGACCGGCCCTCAGCCCTCGCTCCACGTTCCGTCTTTGCGTCGCCGGTCCTCGCCCGGGGGGCCGGCTGCGACCCGTCGGCGTCCAGGGGAACCAGGTTCCGGGCCTTCGGTCCACGGTCGGATTCGAACACGTCGAACTCGACGGTCTCACCGTTTTTGAGTGACGCGTACCCATCCACCTCGATGTCGGTGTGGTGGACGAAGATCTCGTCCCCACTGTCCCGACGGATGAAGCCGTACCCCTTGTCGGTGGAGAACCACTTCACGATGCCTTTTTCGCGTGCCATCAATTGCTCCGCAATCGTCATTCGGGTCGCTCAGCAACACCGTACCGGGTGTAGAAGCGAGAGTGTCGCTGGAAGATGCGTGTCCGGAGCCCTGTATTCAAGGTGGGCTTTCCAGTTCAGGTCCTCTGGAAAACTTGACCACAACATCTAGCGGTGGTAGTTTCGGGCGACACCAGATATTGTGGCTTCGGGGTTTCCTCGGGTTGGGTATCAGGTGGTTTTCGGTACGGCCGGCGCCCGGCGGGCAGCAGTGCAAGAGATCAGCCCGTCAGTTGCGCTTCGCCGATGGCGAGGGCGCCGAGCCGTACTCGGAAGAGGGACACAGCCGGGCTTGCCCAACGGAGCCCACACGCGGCAATACGGCGACCGACAGGTCGCCTGTATGATAGAGACGGAAGCGTTTCATGTCCTGGCCTCCCGCCCCGCGCGGAGGTGCCGACCGTGGCAAGGAGCTGGTGCAATGGCTGTAGCGATGCCGGACCTTCTTCTCATCGCCGGAGACGGATCTTTCGAGCTGGACGGCAAGGCCTATCACATCCCGGATCACTTTTCTTCACGGGAAGTCTTCAGCTATCGCCGTCTGCTGGAGCCCATCCCGGACATTCCGGGAGGTACGAACCTCTCGGTGGAGCAGAGGCAGAGGCAGAAGACGTATTTCTGCCGCCGCGCGGCGGCCTGCATCATCCCGGGGTTGGAACCGAGTGCCCTGGAGTGCGTACCTCTGCGCGGCCTCATGAGCCTGCACCGCTGGTTGCTGGACCACCGGCCGGAGCTCACGCTGGACGCTGCGCTGCACGCCTGACAGAGTTGCACCACGAGGCCCGGCTCCCGTGTGCTCGGGGCCGGGCCTTTTTTTGTCGATGAACGCCGGGAGCGATCCCGGCGTTATCTTGTCGAGAACGATTGGACGACGGGCCCGCAGGCAGCGGCGGATTCCGTCCCGGACCCTGAAAGCGAGGACAGTTCGCGGTGATTCGTCGCGCCAAGATCATATGCACGATCGGGCCCGCATCGCGGGAGCCCGAGGTATTCCGCCGTCTCGTCGACGCCGGCATGGATGCCGTTCGCGTCAACTTCTCGCACAGCTCGCACGAGGATGCGGCCCGGACCATTCGATTGGCGCGCGACGTGGCCCGCGATGTCGGCCGTCCGCTGGCCGTGCTGGCTGACCTGCAGGGTCCCAAGATCCGCGTCGGGGTGCTTCCCGGTCCTCTCGACATTGTGAAGGGCGAGCTCTACGCGTTCGAGGCCCTGCACGACGCTGACGCGGGAGCTTCGGGCGGAGCGATCCCGATCACCTACCCTGACCTGGCAAGCGAAATGGACCCGGGTGACAGGCTCCTTTTCGACGACGGTCGCATCGCGTTCGTCGTGGAGGAAGTGGAGGGGGCGCGTGTCATGGCCCGGGCGCGGACCCACGGCACGCTCCTGTCCCGGAAGGGCCTTAACCTGCCGGGCAAGGCGCTCGGCGTGCCCAGCATGACGGACAAGGACCGGCGCGACCTGGAATTCGCGCTGGAGCAGGGCGTGGACTACGTAGCCCTCAGCTTCGTTCGCCGGGCGGCGGACCTGGCGGAACTCCGCGACCTGGTCAATGACGAAGTGTTGATCATAGCGAAGATTGAGAAGGAGCAGGCCGTTCGGAACCTGGTCGAGATCCTCTCTCTCGCGGACGGGGTGATGGTGGCCCGGGGTGACCTGGGCGTCGAGCTCGATTTCGAAGAAGTCCCGATCGTCCAGAAGAGGGTTCTCCGACTGAGCCAGGAGTCGGTATCGATCGGGATCACGGCCACGCAGATGCTCGAGTCCATGACCTTCACATCGCGTCCTACCAGGGCCGAAGTCTCTGATGTGGCGAACGCTCTGCTCGACGGTACGGACGTGGTCATGCTCTCGGGCGAGACCGCCGTCGGCGATTACCCGGTGGAGGCGGTGGAGGCGATGGACCGGGTGGCCCGGCGGATCGAGAACGAGTCCGGGTTCCTGGAGAATCCGTCCGACGTCGGAGCGCCAATGGTGCGCTCCGGAGTCCACCGCACGGTGCCGGGAGCCATTGCCGGGGCGGCGGTCGAGGCGACGCACCGGCTCGGGGCGCCGTTCCTGATCACGCTCACCACGAGCGGTTTCACGGCCCGCCTGCTGGCTGCCCAGCGGCCCCGCGTGCCGATCCTGGCGGTTACGGACAAGGAGAATACGTACCGACAGCTCGCGCTGGTCTGGGGGGTGGTGCCGATCCACCACGACGAGTCGGTGAGTTACGACGGCATGCTGGCGAGGGCGCGGACTTACGCGTTCGAGCACGGCCTCGCGGAGCCGGGCCGGCAGTGCGTGGTCACGGCGGGAATGCCGTTCGACGTGCCGGGCACCACGAACTACTTGCGCGTAGAGAAGCTGTGAGCGCATGAGACTGACCTTTCTTGGTACCGGAACGTCGTTCGGGGTCCCGGTGCCGGGGTGCGACTGCGCCGTGTGCACGTCCGACAATCCGCGCAACTGGCGCACGCGGCATGGCCTGTTGCTGGAGGACGAGGGACGGCGGCTGCTGGTGGACACACCGCCCGAACTTCGGCTGCAGCTCCTCGCGGCGAAGGTCGATCACCTGGACGGCGTGTTCATTACCCACGCGCACGCCGATCATGTGCACGGAATCGATGATCTGCGGGCGTTCACGACCCGGGAGGGCTACCGACTGCCCGTGTACGTGGCCGCCGAGTATGAGGAAGAGCTCCGAACCCGCTTCGCCTATTTCTGGGGCCCGGACGCGAGGACGACGCCGGGGAGCAGCGTCCCGGGCCTCGATCTCGTGACGTTCGAGGACCGGGACCGTGTCGAGGCGGCAGGCTTCGACCTGGAGACCGTCGCTTTTCCGCATGGCTGGTTCCGAAGCTACGGTTTCCGGGTGGGCGACCTCGCCGTCATCGTGGATGCCAAGGAGGTCCCGGACAGCGCCGTTCCGCTGCTCCAGGGTGTGCCGGTGCTGGTGATCAACGCGCTGTGGTACGGGAACCCGCACCCGACCCACTTCAACGTGGAAGAAGCGCTCGAGGCCGCCCGGCGACTCGAAGCCGGAACGACCTACCTGACGCACCTGACGCACAGGGTCGATCACGCGGATCTGGAATCGCGTCTCCCGGCCGGAGTGAAGCCCGCGTGGGACGGGCTGACGATCGAGATCTGAAGGTCTATATTCCGCGGGTCAAAACCAGTGTGAAGAGGAAAACGTGCCGCAGAACCTGATTCGCAATTTTTCCATCGTGGCCCACATCGACCACGGCAAGTCGACGCTCGCCGATCGACTGCTGGAGATGACGGGCGCGGTGGAGGCCCGCCAGATGAAGGAACAGGTCCTCGACTCGATGGACCTGGAGCGGGAACGCGGCATCACGATCAAGTTGAACGCGGTTCGTCTCCCATATCACGCTTCCGACGGGAAGCAGTACCAGTTCAACCTGATCGACACGCCGGGGCACGTCGATTTCACGTACGAGGTGAGCCGGAGCCTGGAAGCTTGCGAGGGAGCCCTGCTGGTGGTGGATGCGAGCCAGGGCATTGAGGCCCAGACGATCTCGAATCTGTTCCTGGCCCTGAACGCCGGACTCGAGATCATCCCCATTGTGAACAAAATCGACCTTCCGGCCGCGGAACCGGAGAGACGGCGTGACGAGATCTGTGAGCTGATCGGGGTCGAGCCGGAGGACGTGCTGCTGGCTTCGGCCAAGATGGGCACCGGAGTCGGCGAAATCCTCGAGGCCATAGTGCACCGGGTGCCGCCACCTTCCGGGAATCCCGAGGCGCCTCTCCGGGCCCTGATCTTCGATTCGATGTACGACAAGTACCGGGGCGCCGTCCCCTTCCTTCGAGTGGTGGACGGGTCGATCCGGAAGGGCATGATCGTAGGCTTCGGGGCGAGCGAGGCGGAGTACGAGGTGGATGAGACGGGCTTCATGCGCCTCGGCCTCCAGCCCGTCGGTGAGCTGAAGGCGGGCGAGGTCGGCTACCTGACGGCGCAGATCAAGCGGATCTCGGACACCCGGGTGGGAGATACGATGTTCGATGCCGCCGATCGGGCGCCGGATCTTCTGCCAGGCTACCAGGAGGCCAAGCCAGTCGTGTTCGCCGGCCTGTACCCGACGGATACGGACCAGTTCGAGGAGCTGCGCGACGCCCTCGCCAAGCTGCAGCTCAGCGACGCCAGCCTCCACTGGGATCCGGAGACGTCCACGGCCCTCGGGTTCGGCTTCCGGTGCGGCTTCCTGGGGCTCCTGCACATGGAGATCG
>JAUVPT010000011.1 GCA_030598525.1 Gemmatimonadota bacterium | reverse complement strand
TCATGGAGAACGCGTACCGGCACCAGGAAGAACTGGGCGAGGATCCGACCACGGCGGCGTTGAAGGGCACGCGGGAGATCGCGTTCGCGGTCATCGCTACGACGGTAGCGCTGGTCGCCGTGTTTACCCCCCTCGCCTTCTTGCAGGGAACGGCGGGACGTCTGTTCAACGAATTCGGCATCGCCCTCGCCGGCGCCGTGGTCGTTTCCAGCTTCGTGGCCCTCACCCTGACCCCGATGCTGAGCGCCAAGATCCTCAGGGTCCCCGCCTCGCACGGCAAGCTCTTCCTGGTGTTCGAGCACACCTTCGAGGGTATCTCGGCCCTGTACCGCCGGACTCTGATGGTGGCGATCCGGCACCGACTGCTCGTGGTCGCAACTGGAGTCGCATCGGTCCTGGTGGCGGTGTTCGTGTTCACCCTGTTGGAACGGGAGTTCCTCCCGCCCGAGGACAGAGGCTCCATCATCAGCTTCCTGGTGGCGCCGGAAGGAGCCTCTCTCGAATACACCCAGGGGTACCAGATGCAGGTCGAGGAGATCATGGCCCGTGTGCCCGAGATCGAGAGCTACTTCAGCATCACGGGCTGGCCGGGGGGCGTGAACAACGGGATCATCTTTGCCCGTCTCGCGGACTGGGGAGATCGGGAACGTAGTGTGGAGGAGATCCTCGCCGAGATCCGGCCCCAGATGTTCGCGATCCCGGGTCTTTTCGCGTTCGCCAGCGCGCCTGCCGCCATCGGCTTCGGGAGCCCGGTGAACTACGTGGTGCGCCATCCCGAGTTCGACTCACTGGCTGTCGCGATGGAGCGAATGACGGCGCGCGCACGTCAGATCCCGGGACTGATCAACGTCGACACGAACCTCCGGGTCAACAAACCGGAACTCACGGTGAGCTACGAGCGTGACCGGGCGGAAGACGCCGGGGTCGCCATCGCCGACGTGTCGAACTCCCTGCAAGCCCTGCTCGGCGGACAGCGTGTGAGCACGTTTACGCGAGAGAACAAGCTGTACGACGTCATCGTGCAGCTCGAGCCGACGGAGCGCGCGACCCCCGGCGACCTGTCGGGCATCTACGTGCGCGGCAGGCAGGGAACCCTGGTGTCCCTGGATGCCGTGGCGCGTGTTTCCGAGGGGATTGGACCGCGCCAGCTCAATCACTTCGACCGGGTGCCGTCGTTCACGCTCACCGCAGCGCTGGAGCCCGGGCTGACCCTGGGACAGGCGATCGATTCGCTCAATGCGGCTGCGGCCGAGGTGCTGCCTCCGGGCAGCACGACCGCCCTGTCAGGCGAGTCCCGAGAGCTGGAGGAAAGCGGGAACGCGCTCTACTTCGCGTTCATCCTCGCCCTGATCGTCGTGTACATGGTCCTGGCGGCGCAGTTCGAATCGTTGGTGCACCCGCTCACCGTGCTGCTCGCCGTTCCACTGGCCGTGACCGGCGCCCTGCTGACGCTGCTGGCAGCGGGCTCGACACTGAACCTGTTCAGCCAGATCGGCATGATTCTCCTGATCGGCATCGTAACCAAGAACTCGATTCTCCTGGTCGAGTACGCGAATCAGCTCAAGGGCCGCGGCATGGACAGCGTCGAGGCCATGCTGGAAGCCGGCCGCATCCGGCTGCGTCCCATTCTCATGACGTCGGTTGCCACGATCTTCGCCCTGATGCCCATCGCGCTGGGGTTGGGGGCGGGAGCGGCGAGCCGACGACCTCTCGGGTACGCGGTGGTCGGTGGCCTGGTCTTCTCGACCGTCCTTACGCTCTACCTGGTGCCGGCCGTGTACACCCTGTTCGACGCGCTGGGGGCCCGGATCCGGAGGCGAAAGACCGGGGTCGACCCGCTCGAGGCGCTGGGAATGGAGCCGGAGGCGTCATGAGGCGTTTGCGCACGATTCCGACCCTCTGGGCCCTGGCGACCGTCGTCGCCCTTTCGGTCCCGGACGCGACCCCGGCCCAGCTGGCCACCTCGCTTCCGAGCCCGTCGGCGGCCGGAGACTTACTCGGCGGAGGCCTGTCCTCGGTCGGGGACGCGTCGATCGAGCAAGCGGCTCCCGATTCGGTTCTCATGGTCACGCTTTCCCAGGCCCTGCAGCTGGCGGCGAACGTCGATCCCAACTACGTGGCGGCCCTCCGACAGGTGGGGGACGCGGACTGGGTGCGCCGGCAGGCATGGATGGCGTTCGTCATCCCGAGCGCCCAATTCCAGTGGTCCTTTAATCGGTTCTCTTCGCCGCAGTTCAACCTTGGAACCGGTGGTCTCGCGGACGAGCTCACTACGGCCAGTCTGGGGGCCCGCTACGACCTGTTCACCGGCGGCGCCAGGATCTACGACATGCAGGGCTCGGCGGCGGGAGTCGACGGCGCCCGGGCTGGCGAGCTCCAGGCCCGCTTCCAGACGGCACTGGGCACGGAAGCCGACTACTACGAGGTCATCGCCCAGACCGAGTTGCTGCGCGTAACCCAGGAACGGACGGCGAGAGCCATGCAGCAACTCGATATCGCGCGGGCCCGTGTCCTCTCAGGGGCGGCCGTTCAGACGGACTCACTGCAGCTGCTCCTGGAGCTCACCCGGGCGCAGGTGGAAGAGCTCCAGCAGGATGCGGCGGTCAAGGTGTCTCGTCTCCAGCTAGGACGGCGGATCGGCCACGCCGGACCGGCGGACGCGGTTCCGCTGGACACGCTTCCGGCGCGGGAACTCCCGATCACCGAAGCCGACGCGTACCAGGAGGCCCTCACCTCGAGTCCTCGCGTCGAAGTCGCACAGGCTGACGCCCGCGTTGCGGACGCGTTCTTCAAGGCGGAGAGGGGCAGTTACTTCCCTACCGTGAGCCTGTTTGGCCAGTGGTCGGGGTTCGATGAAGCGATCATCCCGCGCGCGACCACCAGGACCACGTACGGCGTGTCGCTGAACTTCCCACTCTGGGATGGTGCGAATCGCGAAATCCGGGTCTACCGGGCCAACACGCTCCGGCAGGTGGCAGAGGCAACGCGGGCGGACACGGAAAGGGAGGTCGGTCGCAATATCGTGGCGGCCTACCAGGCATACGATGCCGCGCGGGCCAGTGCGGAACTGGCCGCACGGGCCGTCCTGATAGCACGAGAAAACCTGAGAGTCCAACAAGAGCGGTACCAGTCGGGGGCCACCACGATCCTCGACCTGCTGGTTGCACAGGTGAACCTTACCGAAGCGGAAGCCGGCCTCGTCCAGTCACGCTTCACCACGCGGCTCGCTCTGGCCGGTGTCGAGGCAATCCTGGGCCGCCGATTGTTCGATAAATGAGGGGTTTGGAATCTGTGAAGCATAGAGATGCAGCAGGAATCGCGTTCAGAAGCGCGGCGGTGGTGATCGCCGTCGGCCTGGCGGTCGGGGCGTGCTCGGGCGGAGACGACACGGAGGGCGGATCACCCGGTGGAACGCCTGGAGGCGGGCCCGGCGGTGCCCCGAGAGGCATGCCGGTGGACGTAGTGGCGGCGCGGCTCGACACAGTCGTCGACGCGATCGGTGCCACCGGGCAGATCGAGGCCGTACAGGCCATCGACCTGCGACCGGAGATCTCGGGCCGCGTGATCCGGATCCTGGCCCGTGAGGGAACCGAGGTCCGCGCGGGCACGGCCCTGTTCAAGATCGACGACGCGGAACTCCTCAGCCAGGTCGCGCGGCTCGAAGCAGACCGGGACCTGGCCGAGCAGGCGCTTGCCCGCACCCGGGAGCTGATCGAGCGCGACGCCTCGTCGGAAGCCGACCTCGAACTTGCGGAAGCGAGCTTCCGGAGCGCGGAGGCGCAGCTCCAGTTGCAGCAGACGCGGCTCGATCGAACGGTCGTGCGCGCGCCGTTCGGCGGCGTCGTGGGCGAGAGATACGTGAGCCTCGGTGACTACGTCACATCCAGCGACGCCCTCACAACGCTTCAGACCGTAGACCCGCAACGTGCCAACTTCCAGGTACCGGAGAGGTTCTCGCAGAGACTCGCCGTGGGCCAGCAGATCACTTTCGGCGTCGCTTCAGTCCCGGATCGTGTGTTCGAGGGCACGGTGGATTTCGTGGACCCGCGCGTACAGCTGCCGGGGCGCACGATCACGGTGAAAGCCCAAGTTTCCAATGTCGACCGTGCCCTGAAGCCCGGCATGTTCCTGGAGGCGCGGCTGGCCACCGAGGTACGCCCCCAGGCCGTGGTCGTACCCGAGGACGCCATCCTTCCACTGCAGGGAGCTGACTACGTGTGGACGGTGAACGCCGAGGGAATGGCCGAGCGCGTGGAGGTCACGCTCGGTGTCCGCACTCCCGGATGGGTCGAGGTCTTGAGCGGAGTGGAAGTCGGTACCCTGGTGGTCGTCGGCGGAATCGACCGGATGTCGCCGGGCGCGCCTCTCACGCCCAACGTCCTGGAGCGTTGACACGCCACACGTAGCGCCGATCAGGCGCTCTCCGCCGGCTTCGGGACAGCGGGTGGCATCTTCCGGATCCCTGCCGTTCCGTAGTCGATGATCGCGTAGACGGCCGCGACACCGGCGAGGTACACCGGGATTTTCACGTAATCGGGATAGAAAATCAGGGTCAACAGCGCCGCGACCTGGAGCGCCGTGGTCACCTTGCCTCCCATCCGCGAATGGAAGGGCATCTCCTTGCCGGCCAGCCTGCCTACCCAGAAGACCCCACCCGTGAAGATGTCTCGCAGAATCAGGATCAGGAACTCCGCCCAATCGATACGGCCGCCCGGCAGGAACGAGACCAGGGCGAGAAATACGAAGATCCGGTCGCAGAACGGATCCAGGAGGGCTCCGATCTCCGACTCCGTATGCGTCACGCGTGCGATCAGGCCGTCAAGCAAGTCTGTGGCGGCACCGGCGATCACGATGGCGGCCACCCATTTGGGCTCGCTGACGACCAGGAACATGAACCCGAGGGGGATCCGGAGCAGGGAGAAGAAGTTCCCGAGTGTCAGGAAGCCCGCTCCGTGGTGGTCGTCCGCCGGTAATTTCGGGGCCCCGGGGCCCGGTACACCTGCCAGGCGAGTCACGTGGCGCCTCCCGACCGGCTACCGCCCGTCGGCCCTTCCGGGCCGGACGACAGGTAGTCTTCGAGCGCGTCGCGGAACGGCAGCGGCTTGACCCGGAATACGGAACGGAGTGGATTGTCTTCTCCACTCAGAACGCTCCCCCACCGCAATACGTCCAGCTGCTCCCTCGTGAAGGGCGTCGCGAATCCGGCGCTTCGGGCAAGTCGCGTGACGGGAGAGGCAACTCCGTCAGGTAGAGGGAGAATCGGCCGCCGCAGATCCGCCACTTCGCCGACCGTGCGCACGATGCTCGTGAAGCTGATTCGGTCGGGTCCCGCGACCTCGTACAGCCCCCCTTCGACGTCCGGACGCTCGACGGACTGCGTCAGGGCATCTACCAGGTCCTCCACGGCGATCGGCTGAAGCCTGAAAGTGCCGTCGCCGAGCATGGGAAAGACCGGAAGCTTCCGAAGAAGAGCCAGTATGGAAGTCACGAAGTGGTCTGATGGACCATACACGACAGCCGGACGGAGGATCACGTGCTCGATCCCCGAGGACATGACGGCGTCTTCCGCCTGGAAACGACTGCGGAAGTACGGACCGGCCGTCGGGCACGCACCGAGTGCGCTTACGTAGACGATGCGCTGGACACCCGCGTCCAGCCCCGCGACCAGCAGGTTTCGGGTTCCGGCCACATTCACCTGTTCCAGACTGCTTCCCGGCTCCGCCGCGCTGCAGCCCGCGAGGTGGACGATCACATCACATTCGAAGGTGGCGCGTCCCAGGGTGTCCGGACGCGTCACGTCGCCCTCGACCCAGTCGATTCCCGGCGCACTGGTTCGGGCCGGGCCCTCTCGCCCCCTCCACATGGCCCGTACCCGATGACCACGCGAAGCGAGCCTGGGAAGCAGATGACCGGCGATGAAACCGGACGCGCCGGTAACCAGCACCCGGCGCGATGGTGTCACCGCCGCGTCGATCGGATCCAGCTGCTCGCACTCGGCTACGCCCCCGAGCGGACCGCCGTCACCGGGATCGGCCTGCGTTGAGCCTGACGCCATCGCCGCTCCATCGCTGTTTGAAACCCGCACCTAGTTTGGCGATCGTCTTGGGAATTGCGCAACGTTTTTCAGTCGAGCAGGGTCGACTCCTCGAGCTCGATGTCCGCCAGAGTCGCGTCTCCGTTCGTCCTCTGATCCAGGAATACGAACTCCTGTACGATCACGTCCGTGGTGGGGATCGCAACCCCATCCCGGTCGTAGGAACCGTATTCGATCCGCCCCTCCACGTACATACGCGTTCCCTTTCGCACCCATTTCTCCACGGTCTGCGCAGCGCCGGCCCAGAACGTGAGTCGGTGCCATTCCGTCTTCCTCTGCTCCTGTCCGTTGTGCTGGAAGACCCGGTTCGTCGCCAGGGACAGGTGGGCGACCGTACTGCCGGACGGTGTCTCGCGAACGTCCGGATCGGACCCTGCGTTTCCCACCAGGATAACCCGGTTTACGGAACGACTCATCTCGCCTCCTCTTCAATCGCTGCACTCTACGGACGCACGGCTGCGCCCTCGGTCACGCCGAGAGTCGGCGAAAGAGCGTGAATGGGGAAGATGACTTGTGACAGTTCCTGGATCGTGGCGTCAGGGGACCAGGCGAATGTCCTCCACCCGGGGCGCATCACCGATCTCCGCGGCGAGATCGAGAAAACGACGGAGTCCGGCGAGCATTTGATCATCCAGGTCGTACCGAATTCGGGACCAGTAGGAACGAAGCCTGGATGGGGGAAAGCCGTATCTGGCTCCCGCACTCTCAGCGAGCGCTTCGGCGTCCATCGTTACCGAATCGCGACAGGCAAGAAACAGCCGGTGCAGGTCCTCGGTCTCCGGCCGTCCGGCGGCACGGCCGGTAACCAACCACAGGGCATACACGAACGGCAGCCCCGTCCAGTCGGTCCACTCGGCCCCCAGGTCGATGTGCACTTCCCCGGGCATGCACTCCCTGCGCAGGGCCACGTCTCCGATGAATAGGGCCGCGTCGACAGCGCTGCCGTCCGCACGCAGTGGATCACCGCTCTCCTGGTCGAAGTCCGTCCAGGCGGGCCTGATGCCGAGTCGAGTCTCGAGGAGGATCCGCAGAAGGCACCGCGACGTGGCCGACGCCGTAGGAAGAGCCACCGTCTTGCCGTCGAGCCCCTCCGCCGGGAGGCGGGTGGCAAGAATGATGCTCTCTACAGGACCGGTACTTCCGATGCACAGCCCACTGAGGGCCGCGTACTCGCGCGCGTGACGGGCAAGCTCTATGCTGGAGCCGGGCGCGATATCGAGCTCCCCTGTCGCCAGGAGGCGATTGAGAGCGGAAGGCGTTCCGTCCACGACGTCGAGCCAGTCTGGACGGTCTCCTTCCAGTATTGGACCGTGAATCGGATAACAGTTGCTGTAATCAATGTTCCCGAGACGAAGCATTAACCCCCACAGGTTCGATTCCGCGACCGAGGATGGATCGCGATCGCCCGGCGTTGGCGCAAGACGTTGAGACCCGTGCGAAGGCCCGAGCGCTGGCGGGAGTACCTGCCCGGCCTCCTGATCCTCACGGTTATCGTGAGCATCTCCATGACGGTGTTCTTCCTCGATACGATTCGGCGGGCACTGGTCGAGGGGCCTGAGATCGTAGTGCTCGCCGCCGAGGCCAGGGGGCTGATTCCCGGAGCTGACGTGTGGGTATCCGGCTCCCCGTCCGGTCGGGTCACACGCGTGTTCTTCGGTGACCCGGAGGGACGAGCGGAGAGCAGGGTAGTGATCCACGCTACCCTGCACTGGACGGCAGTGCCGTTTCTCCGGTCCGACGCGGAAGCCACGATCAGCAGCTCGTCACTCCTTTCACCGGTCGTCCTCAAGCTTGCCCCGGGCAACCCCGGCAGTGGGCCACTCGACTTCGCTGACACTCTCCAGGTTCCCGTGGTGCGGTCGACCGACTACCTCCTGTCGCTGGTCAGCTCGGCCCGTGCGGCCGTGGACACGCTGGCTCTGCTGTCGCGCCAGCTGGCCGAGAGACTCGAGGAGGGTCCCGGGACGGTTGCTGGACTTCGCCGTGACACGTTGTTGATCGGTCGGATGAAGATCATGTCCGCCCAGGCGCGCACCATCTCCGCGACCCTGCGGGCGGAAAGCTCCCTCCCGGCCCGCCTGGCCGCCGATTCCCTGGGCACGACCCTGGCAGCGATGGTCGGCACCCTTCGGAATCTCGGGGGAGAGGAACGGGCCGTCGAAATCACCGAGGCCGTGGTGGATCTCGCCAACCGGCTGGAGCGGATATCGGCGAACCTCGACCGGCTGGACACCGATCTACGCGCGGGCAGGGGAACGGCCGGGAGAGCCCTGTACGACGACGAGCTCGCCCGGCAGCAAGCGGCCTTCTACGCCCGGCTGGACAGCTTGAAGTCCGAGCTGAGGCGAAAGCCGTGGCGCTGGCTTCGCTTCAAGCTGTTCTAGCCGCCTGCAGCCTGCTGGTCCACGACCTCAGCCGCGAGGCGGCGGGAGACGCGCCTCGAGCACATACTTGACCACTTCTTTCTTCCGACCCCGCTTCTTACGCGTGACTACCACCACAGACTCGACGACACCGTCGGGATCCTCGACCGAGACCCGGAAGTCCGCCGAGCCATCTACCGCCGACACCCCCGTGCGGACCATACGTCCGGGAGATGCCTCTGCCCTCCGCGCGGGATTGCGGAACAGCGTCACCATCGAGCGCCTCCGGTCACCGGGAAGCTGGCGGGATATCTTGATTCGACTCAACCAATCGGGCTGGTAGCTGATGCGCCAGAGGGTGCCCAATTGATCAACGCCGCGCGCCTCCCGATTGTGTCGTGCCATCTTTCCGCCTCCGCGTACGAATCGGATTCGAGGCCAACGGAACGATCTCCGCAGTGGAACCGTGGCCGGTATCGAACGTATATCCTGCAGGTCCAGGCCGCGATCTTGACCGTGGTCCCGGATCCGGTTATATGAGGGTGAACCACCCGACTCTCACCGAACCCGCGTTTCTCGGACCGCTGAACGACCGTTATCTGAACTGATCTCTGATTGAAAGCTGCCCTGCGGCAAGGTCAGACCGTGGTATCGACCTGACCGCCCCAACCACCGGAGCACCCCGTGGACATCGCCGAACTGAAATCCAAGTCGATAGAGGAACTTCACGAAATGGCCGAGGAGTTGAGCATCGCCAACTTCTCCGGTCTTCGAAAGCAGGATCTGATCTTCCGCATCGAGCAGAACCTGCTCGATTCCGATGTCGTCCTGCGGGGCGAGGGGGTGCTGGAAATCCTGCCTGAGGGTTACGGCTTCCTGCGTAGCCAGGACTGGAACTATCTGTACGGACCGGACGACATCTACGTCTCGCCGTCCCAGATCAAGCGGTTCGACCTGCGAACCGGCGACACGGTCCTGGGCCGGGTCCGACCGCCGAAGGAGGGTGAGCGATACCTGGCCCTCCTCAAGGTCGAGGAAGTCAACACGGACGACCCCGAGGCTGCCAAGCACCGCATCGCCTTCGACAATCTCCGCCCTCGGTATCCGGAGGAACGTCTCCGGCTGGAAAAAGACGACGGCGATATTTCGATGCGTGTCATGGACCTCATGTCGCCGGTGGGCAAGGGCCAGCGGATGCTGATCGTTTCTCCGCCGAAGGCCGGTAAGACCATCATCCTTCAGAAGATCGCCAACGCGATCCTCGAGAATGACCCGGACGTGTACCTCATCGTGCTGCTCATCGACGAGCGACCCGAGGAAGTCACGGACATGGAGGAGCATGTCGCCGCCGAAATCATATCCTCGACATTCGACGAGCCGGCCGACCGTCACACGCAGGTTGCCGAGATGGTTCTCGACAAGGCCAAGCGCCTGGTCGAGTACAAGAAGGACGTGGTAATCCTCCTCGACTCGATCACCCGACTGGCGCGGGCTTACAACACGACCGTTCCCCACTCCGGGAAGATTCTGTCCGGCGGCGTCGATGCGAACGCGCTCCACAAACCGAAGCGCTTCTTCGGGGCCGCCCGTAACATCGAAGACGGAGGCAGTCTGACGATCATCGCCACGGCGCTGGTGGAAACGGGCAGCCGCATGGACGAGGTCATCTTCGAGGAGTTCAAGGGGACGGGAAACAGCGAAGTCCTCCTGGACCGCCAGATCGCGGACAAGCGGATCTATCCGGCGATCGACGTCAATCGGTCCAGCACAAGGCGCGAGGAGCTGCTGCTCGACGACATCGAACTGAACCGCATCTACCTGCTCCGGAATTTCCTGGCGGACATGCCGCCGGCCGAGGCGATCCAGTTCCTCATCGATCGACTGAAGAGGACGGCCGACAACAACGAGTTCATGGACTCGATGGCCGCCGGTGAGTGAAGACCAGGCCCGCGGACGAACGGACGAGGCGCTGGACCGGGCCGGACTGGCCGACATGCGGCCGGCCTATCGGAGACTTCTCGTCCGGTTGAAGTCGTCAGACCCGGCGGCGTTCGAGGAAGCAAGCCGGCGGTATCGGGACGAGCTCGAGCCGGCCATCGCCAGTGGGAGCATCGACCCGATCACGGTCTGGCTGAAGTACGGAATCTGGCTCGCAGACCAGTTCGGCGAAGGACGGGCGCTGGCGATCGACTCCTCCGGCAGGGCACGGCCGTTCGATCCTTCCACGACTCCCGACGGCGGCACCATGATCCTCCACGTACCGGAGGACGACCGGAAGCCCGCGACCCTGCTCGCCCTACCGTCCGCTCCCAGCGATCCCCAGCGCGAGACGGCCGACCTTCTGACCGGCTGAGCCTCAGCCCGCCCTTTTTTCGTGCCGGCTCTTGTGCCTCGTGACGCTCCCCGCGACAATCCGATCGTGAATCGAAGTCGGACCCTCCACGTGCCGAAAGGACGCGCCGTCTCACCGTGAAAACGACCGCCCGCAGTGAGAGAATCATCCCCCGGCTCATCGAGGAGGAGCTCCGGGACTCCTTCATCGACTACTCCATGAGCGTCATCGTACAGCGCGCTCTCCCCGATGCCCGGGACGGCCTCAAGCCTGTCCACCGCCGTATCCTGTACGCGATGTACGAGCTGGGCCTTCTCCCCGAGCGGGAGCATAAGAAGTGCGCGACGGTGGTGGGCGACGTGCTCGGCAAGTACCACCCGCACGGAGACAGCGCGGTCTACGATACGCTCGTCCGCATGGTGCAGGAGTTTTCGCTTCGCTATCCACTGATTGACGGACAGGGAAACTTCGGTTCGATCGACGGAGACAGCGCGGCCGCTTACCGGTATACAGAGGCAAAGCTCGCGCAGGTGGCGATGGAGCTGCTCACCGACATCGATCTCGAAACGGTCGACTTCATCCCCAACTTCGACGGTCGGCTCCAGGAACCCACTTCCCTACCGGCGCGCCTCCCACATCTGCTGCTGAATGGTTCCGATGGAATCGCGGTCGGGATGGCGACCAAGATTCCGCCCCACAACCTGCGCGAGCTCGCGGCCGCCACTGACCACCTGGTGCGGTATCCGGATTGCGCCGTTGAGGATCTCGTGGAGTTCGTCGAGGGACCCGACTTCCCTACCGGCGGATACATCTGGGGCTGGGAGGGGATCGGAGAGGCCTACCGCAAGGGGCGCGGCCTGGTCGAGATGAGGGCCCGCATGCACCTGGAAGAGGGCATGTACGGCAAGACGTCGCTGGTCGTCACCGAGCTGCCCTACCAGGTCAACAAGACGCGAGTGATCCAGCAGATCACGAAGATCGTCCGCAGCGGCCGTGTCGATGCGATCACCGACCTTCGCGACGAGTCGGACCGTGACGGCGTGCGCCTGGTGATCGAGTTGAAGCGCGATGCGGACATCAAGAAGCTGATCAAGACGCTGTTTCTGAAGACTCAGTTGAAGAGCACCTTCGGAGTCATCATGCTGGCCCTGGTGGATGGGAGACCCGAGCAACTGGATCTCAAGCACGCGCTCCAGTGCTTCGTGGACCACCGGCTGGATGTGATCCGACGGCGCGCCGTGTTCGAGCTCACCAGGTCCGAGGACCGGGCCCACGTCCGGGAGGGTCTTCTCACCGCGCTCGACCACATCGACCGCGTGATCGAGTTGATCCGGGCGTCCACTTCGCCGAAGGCGGCTGCCGACCGCCTGTGCGCCGAATTCGGTCTCTCACAGCGACAGGCAGAGGCCATCCTGGCCATGCGGCTGGCCCGCCTCACCCAGCTCGAGCGAAAGAAGCTGGTCGAGGAACTCGAGGGCCTGCATGGCCGGATCGAAGAGCTTCGCCACCTGGTTGAGGAAGACGCAACCCGACGCGACCTCCTTCGAGCCGAGCTCGCCGAGCTCGTCATCCGCTACGGGGACGACCGACGGACGGAGATTCTGGACGAGAGCGAGCCCTTTCCCCTCCCGTCCGGCGAGGGCGGTGAGTCGTCGCTCGTGATGATCAGCCGACTTGGATATGCCAAGGCCCTGGTCGTCCGGGGCAGCGGGGGGATGTCGGGTGCGGAAGCCATGGCTGAGCGGGCCGGCGACTTCGTGCGTCAGGCCTTCGTCGCTCGGGGGGGCACGGAGATCCTGCTCTTCACGGCCCGGGGCAGTGTGCATTCAGTCCAGGTCAAGGACTTCCCCCGCGGCACGCGCAGTTCGCGCGGGAAACAGATCTCCGACCTGGTGGAACTGGATGCCGGTGACCACATCGTTTCCCTGGTACCCGTGCCCGAGTTCGACGAGGAAAAGTTCCTCTTGTTCGTGACCCGGGATGGCCAGGTCAAGCGCACCGCATTGTCCGAGTACTCCAACGTTCGAGCCGGAGGGATCCGGGCGATCGGACTCGCCGGAGGTGACGAAGTGATGATGGTGCGGCCGAGCGTAGGGACGGGCGATTTGCTACTCGCCACCCGGGAAGGCCTGGCGATTCGCTTTTCCGAGGACGAAATCCGGACCATGGGTCGAACGGCAAAGGGGGTTCGCGGAATCGACGTCGGAAAGACCGATGGGCTGGTGGCCGCCCTGGCACCCCGGAGGGACTGCGAATTGCTCGTCGTCGGGGCGGGTGGATTCGGGAAGCGTGTTCCCTTCACCGACCTCAAGCGCCAGGGACGGGCCGGGAAAGGCATGGCCCTGTTGCCGGACACAGACCGAGCGGGTTTGCTCGCCGGAGTGCTCGCGGTCCATCCCGGCGATCTCGGCATGTGCGAATTGGCGTCTGGTGAAGTCGTACCGATCTCCGTCGAGTCCTTGCCCGTGAAGCCGCGGAGGGGCGCCTCGGTACGGATCGAGGCGCTGAGCGGACGAGCAGGGCCGATCGTTGCCGTCCATCCACTTCGCGCCTCGTCCGGAGAGGGGATATCGGAAACCGGAGATGACGGATCCGGTGATGCGGAGTCCAGTGGCGCGGGGACCCATTCGACGCCAGCAGCGGAATCGCGACTGGGCGCAACGGGCCAGGATCCCGAACCGGAGGTGGGCTCGGAAGGCGAGACCCAGGCAGAGTTCAAACTCTAGCAGGCTGCGGACCGGTCAGTCCCGATTCACGAAAATATCGGTTCGCACGGGCAGGGTGATGTGCCCGCTCGTCAGGTCTCGTACGGTGACCGACACTTCATATCGGCCCGGCGAAGAGGCGGACAGATCGATCCGCAGATATCCGCGGGTTACGATGCTGGCGCCGCGTCGCGCGGTGCCCGGGTATGAAAGGTCAAAAGACTGGCCGCCCCCTTCGGGTTGGAGCACTACCCTCGTCTCGTATCGGCCGCCCGGAGTCAGGTTGTAGGCCTCGTAGTAGATGAAGGCCACTCCGTCGTCCCCCGTAACGCGAACCGGAGTCGGATTGAGACTGATGCCGGCGGCTGGAGACCACGCCCCCACCGAATCGGCGGACACCGCCACGTCCGACAGCACCGGCAGATCGGTGCCCAGGTCCCGGACGACTACTTCCCCGCTCGCATAGCCGCCTCGAGCCTTCTCGCCGTCCTCGCCCACGGTCGAAGTGGCATCCGATACCACCAGCGTCCACCGGTACGTGCCCGGGGGCAGGTCGGTCCACTCGCGGAGCGAGATACCCGTCTCGTGGCCCAGCGCGCCGGTCACCGGCAGATCGAACGAGGATGGGATGTGCCGGTACAACAGGCCCGCCTCGTCGAGGAGGGTCCACACGGCGGCCACGCGGTACACGTCCTGCCGGTCTCGCTCGTCCGGCCGGAGGGCAGACGCCTCGACGAGGCCGTTCAGCCAGATGCGCGTGAGCCCCGGACGGGGAGCACGGAACTGCAGCCACTCGAGAGCGAAGTTCACGCTCAGGTCCACCCGCGGGCGCTCCGGAACGCTGATGACGGCGTACTCTCCATCCTGCCATGTCCAGTCGCGCTCCGCGGTCAGGTCCTCCGCCAACCGGGAGTTCGCGAAGTCGTCGCCGATCAGGTTGAGCGCGTGATTGGCTATTCGGGCGTACCTCGGGTCGAGTCCCATGCGCGACATGTACAGGTCGTGGAACGGCGGTCCCGGCACGTCCAGCAGCAACGGCGAGATGGCCACCATCGGATTCCTGTCCCACGTGCCGCAGCGGTACACCATCGCCAGGTTCTCCAGGAGGTACCAGTCATCGGCGCCGCCCAGAGGCGACAGGTGGAACACGCGGTATCCGCCCGGCCGGTCATACGCCCACGTCACGTTGGGCTCGATGCAGTCACTGCCACCGTGGATCGCGATTTCATCGGGATCCCCCATGCGTACGTACAGCAAACCGCGATCGTCGTACACGGAATTCGTTGGACGGCCCAGCCTGACGGCGAAGCGGGGCTGGACGCGGCCACGCCTCCGGTAGTGTTCAAGCGCGAACCGCGTGCGCTCGTAGTGTGACAGGATTCGCTCGTCGGCTCCCATTCCGGCGGCGGCCGCACGCCGGTTCCAGAAGCGCCTGAAGAACGAACAGTTGTCCCGATCACCCGCGGGCAGGTTTCGAAACCCAGCCCACGATTCCAGCTCGGCGGGCGTGGCCAGGACTTCGACGTCCAGCCAGATCTCGGTGGATGCCGTCTCATCGGCGATCGCGCACGCGGCCCAGTAGTCCGCTGCCCCCGACGCATTCCCACGGAGGAAAGCGATTCTGGCGCGGTCGATCAGAAAGAGGGATTCGGGTATCCCGCCCTCGGCACGTTCGAGGGCTGATTCCGCCCGGTTCGCCTCCCCGGCCCGGAGCCACATGCGGGCGACGGCCAACCAGTCATACCCGGACCGGGGCCCGTCCGCATCGTCCTCCCACCGATCGAGGAAGCTCTCCACGTCCCCCCGGTCGGGATGCGAGCGGAGATCCAGGCGGCGGCTCAGATCGCGGGCAAGACGTTCGTGGCCGCCGGCCTGCAGGTCGTGATATGCGGGACCGGGCATGGTCTGGGAGAGTACCGGAGTGGCTGCACAGCAGATCGTCGCCAGTGCGCAGAGAGTGGCCCTGCGCACCCCTTTGGCTGGCACACGCGCGGCCGCGACCCCAACCATCACGGCCATCATCCGATCAGCGAGGCGCCCGGTTCACCGTCACCGAGGTGTAATACGGTAGCGTAGAGGCGCCGGACGCGCTGTCAGTGACCGTGACCCGCATCACGTAGCTGCCTGGCTCCGTGTCCCGCAGATCGACACGGAGCAGCCGCCGCGACATCCGGCTCGTGCCCGTGGCTCCGTCACCCGGGAACGAGAGCTCGAACGCGTCATCGGCATCACCCTTCTCGGGCTCGAGGCGGATCTGCGTCGTGTACTGGCCTCCCGGTGTCAGGTTGTAGACCTCGAAGTAGATGTAGCCCACGCCGTCAGCTCCGGTCAGGTGGGCCGGGCTGGGACGCAACCGAATCCCACCGCCGGGCGACCAGACGCCTCCGGAGTCCGCCGCGACAGCGACGTCCGAAAGGGCCGGAGCCCCAGCCCCGAGCTCCCGGACAGTCATGTCGACCCGCCGATAGTTGCCGGACAGCTGATCCTGCCCGGGTGCAAGCCGGCTGTCGCGCAGGAGAAGCGCATAGCGATACTGCCCCGGCGGCAGATCGGCCGCCAGCCGGACGGGAATGCTCTCGTCTCGTCCCAATCTCTTTGGCGTCACGGCCTCGAAGGACGAGCTGTGCACTTGCGATTCCCCGTTCGCGTCCACGATCACCCACCGCGCCTCCACCCGATATCGGAACTGTCCCCCCGGCAGCGATACCGGTGTGAGCCTCTCCGCCTCGATCACCGCGTTGATCCACACGCGGTTCATCCCCTCCCGCGGGCTGAGGAACTGAAGCTCCTCGACCAGCAGGCGCGTGTCAGCGGCCACCGGAGGACGGTCGGGTACAGAGTCGACGGCAAAGGTGCCGTCCGCCAGCGTCCAATCCCGTTCCCGAGCCAGGACCCGCTGGGCATCGAGTGCCTCGGAGCCGGCCGACATGGTAGTACCGGAACTGAACACGTTCTGACCCAGATCAGTGCTCATTTGCTGGGCGACCCGAGCGTACCGAGGGTCCACGCCCTGACGGGATCGATACAGATCCTGCAATACGAGCGCGGCAGCCGGCCCGAGGGCCACGAAACGGTTTTCGTTGACCGGTGACAGCACGCCGCCTATCGCCGCACCCGACGTCCCCGCCAGCGACGCCGACGGGGCACCACACCGGTATACCAGGCCCAGGTTCTCGATCAGCCAGTAGTCGTCCGTTCCCGACATGGTCGAGAAATGGTACACGCGGGTCTCACCGGGATAGTCGTAGCCCCAGCTCTCATTCGGCTGGTAGCACTCGGCGCTTACCGCGTCCTGCCCCATCGAGGGATTGCCCGCGAACGCGGTGGTCCGATCCGGCTCGCCCATTCGCACGTACAGGAGGCCGCGATCGTCGTACGCCGAGTTTGTGGGTCGGCCAAGCCTGTTGGAGAACGTGGTCCCTTTCCTCCCGCCGCGGCGACGGTAGTTGTCGAGGGCGTATCGGGTGCGGGCAAAGTGAACCGACATGCGCTGCGTCACCTCCATCGCCGAGGCAAGCGCACGCTCATTCCAGAACCGTCTCAAGTGGGCGCACAGGTCGGTCTGAGTGATCGGAAGCCGGCGGAATCGGTCATAGTCGTCCATTTCCTCGGGCGTCGCGAGCACCTCGATATCGAGCCAATACTCCTTGTAGGCCGTCTCTCCGGCCCCCTCACACCCCTTCCAGTACGCCTCCGCAGCGAGAGCCATCTGACCGCTCAGGAACGCGACGCGCGCTTGGTCGAGCAGGAGGATCGGTGCGGGAACCTCGCCGGATGCCTCGGCTTCCATGAGGGCCATCTCGGCCCGCGCCGCGCGGCCCGCTCGCAGCCACAGCCGGGTCACGGCTATGTAGTCCCATCCGCCATCGGGTCCGCCTTCTTCACGCTCCCATCGGTCGAGCAGCGACTGCACGTCCTCGTCGTCCGGATCTGCCCGGAGCTCGAGCTTCTTCGAAATCCGATTCGCGAGCTTCTCGTATCCCCGATTGGTCAGATCGAAGTAGACCGGGGCCGGCATCGTCTGAGCACGGGCCACATCGACGGAAGCCACCAACCCGAACAGCCCGGCCGCGGCGGCGACCGCCAGAATCCGACAGAAGTCTGACACTGCTTTCGTCATCTTCACCTTCCCTCTGAACCTCCATCGGTCCGCACCTCGACCTCCGTGATCGGGGCCGCTCGCGTGGTCCGCGGTCGTATCTTCAAATCGACCTTCCGGATCTCGCTCCGCACTCCGGTCTCGAGATCCGTCACCCTGACCTGGACCTCATACGGTCCGGGCTCAGCGTCCCGCGTGTCCAGCCGCATCACGGCCCGCACCGGAATCGTCGGGTCGGCCGGAACGCTCCCGCGATACTGCATCTGAAAGGGATGATACGGTCCGGTGAACTGCTCGCCCCTCCCGCGTGATACCCACGTGGAAGACAGCTTGATCTCGCCCCGGTAGCTGCTGCCGGGAGTCAGCCCATACACCTCGAAGTAGATGTAAGGGCGCGCGGCTTTCTCCACGATCGCCGCGGCGTTGAGTTGAAGGTCGACGCCGACGGCCGGCTTGAACGTGCCGCTCGAGTCCGCGGCCACGGCGATCGAGCTGACCACCGGGCCCGTGACATCGAACGCCGGGACCGTGAGGCTCCCTTCGACCTGGTTCACGGATCGGTCGTCCGGCCAGTTCAGGTCCTTGATGACCAACCGGTATTCATACTTGCCGGGCGGCACGCTTACCATCGTCTGCAGGGGAAATCCGTCCCGCGTCGTGTCGGCTACCTGCCGACTGAACACGAAATCGGTCTGGCGGGTCTTCTCGACGATGAGGGAATCGTCCTGGAAGAGCTCGAGGCCCAGGGATAGCGAGTACCGCCACCCGCCGTCGAACACCCCACGGATGCGGCCCGCTTCGACGCTCGCGGCTGCCCAGAGAGCAACGATTTCATAGGATCCACCGTGAAAGGCCAGATACTGGTAGTCGAACGGGAAAGCGCCCGTGGCCTTCAGGCCGCCCGACTCCGCCAGGGCATTCAGTGCAGCCGCGTCACCGCGGGCCTGCACCTGGACCCCCTGCTGCGGAAACGAGGCGAGAGCCGCGGGAGCGGATGCCCCCAGCAGCAGCAGCAGTACCGCACCCAGCCTGAGAACGGGTGTCCCTTCCCGCATACCTTAGTCTCCTGTCCAACACCTCACCGCACGCCGCCGCGAAACCGATGCGGTGAGCACCGGGTCCCGTCGGAGTGCCGCCGAAACGCCTCCCTGCCCCGCGACACATTCCTTCTACGGAAAACGCGGGCAAAAGTGCCGCGAGGCGACACGCGGCCACGGCGTACGCCGGACTGGACGGCGAATTACGGCTACTCGAAGTCGCCCGGGACGGCGGCCTGCATGCGCGACTGGAACACTTCGGGAGACTGCATCCGGGACAGGTCGAGTTCGAAATCCGGGCGCTCCGCGGGACGCAGCTTCTCGATCAACTCGATGGCCTCGCGCTTCGAAAGTCCGGATCCCTTCAGAGCCTCGAGATCGAGAGAGACGCCGTCACGGACTCGCAGTTCTTCATCACCGGCTTCGATCATGCTTCTGAGGGCCTCGAGCTCACCGCGGCTCATGTGCTCACCGCTGAACTCGTAGTCCAGCCACGCTTCGTAGCTCAGCGGAGCGACCCGCTTCATCATCCCGGCCATCACCCTGGCGAACTCCTGGATCTCCCACTGGGCGTGTGAATCGGCTCTCAGGCTGAGGAAGTGAAACAGGTTGTGAAGATCGATCTTCCAGTACCATTGGGTATACGTGGATAGCGGCAGGTCGATGCGGGCGAGTTCGCGGGCCACTTCCTCCTCGACCAGCCAGCCGTAGACGTCGCTCGAGAGCCTTCGTACCTCGTCCCACCGGCGAAGGGCCTCCTCGTATACAGCGCGGGGAGCGGAGTCCCCCTCCCTCCCCTGGCGGTTGGAGGCGCTCTGGATGGCGAAGTCCTCGTAGTCAGGCTTGTAGAACAGCAGCGGCATGAGGCTGTACCGAGCGCTGTACTCGTTCACAGAAACCGTGCGATGTCGGATCCACTGCCGGGCCACGAACATGGGCATCGCGCAGTGAAACTTGAGCTCGACCATTTCGGACGGGGTCGTGTGCCGATGCCGGCGAAGGTAGCGCACCAGGCCTCGGGTCTGGCTGCTCTTCCTCGTGCCGAAGCCGTAGCTGACGCGCGCCGCCTGCTCGATGCTCTCGTCGGTGCCCATGTAATCGATCAGGGACACGAACCCGTGATCGAGCACCGGGAAGTACCCACCAAGGATCTCTTCCGCCGCCGGAACGACCGTGCGTTTGGTTTCCATGCCGAGCCTTAGCTAAACGTCGAGATAGTCCTCGCTACGCTAGGAATCTTGGACGTTTGAGCGATGTGTCGCTCAAACGTCCAGGTTCCGCACGAACTTCGCGTTCTCTTCGATGAACTTGCGTCGCGGCTCCACGTCACCGCCCATCAATCGCTCGAACAGGAGCGATGCCTCGGTCGCCTCGTCGATCGTGACCTGGAGCAGCGTGCGATGCTCGGGGTTCATCGTGGTCTCCCAGAGCTGCTCGGGATTCATCTCGCCGAGTCCCTTGTAACGCTGGATGTTCACCGTGCCCTTCCCCTTGCCGTTGGAGAATTCCTCGACGGCCCGGGCACGCTCGTCCTCGTTATAGCAATACTGCTCCTTCTTGCCCCGATACACGCGGTACAGGGGGGGCTGGGCGATGTACACGTAGCCAGCCTCGATCAGCTCCTGCATCTGGCGGAAGAAGAACGTGAGAAGGAGGGTCCGGATGTGCGCGCCGTCCACGTCGGCGTCCGTCATGATGATGATCTTGTGATACCGCGCCGAGTCGAG
>JAUVPT010000227.1 GCA_030598525.1 Gemmatimonadota bacterium | reverse complement strand
TGGTGTCCAGGTCTCGCGCTCCAGTGCGGCGTGCGCGGCGTTCACGCCGGCCACGACCCCCTGGCCGGCGGCTTCTTCATATCCTGTGGTCCCGTTCACCTGGCCCGCCAGGTACAGGCCGCCGATGTTCTTCAGCTCCAGCGTGTTCTCCAGTTGAAGGGGAGGGAAGTAGTCGTATTCGATGGCGTATCCCGCTTGCGTCATACGGGCGTTCTCAAGTCCCGGTACTGCGGCCAGAAACTGGCGCTGCACATCGGGCGGCAGCGATGTCGAAAGCCCGTTCACGTACAACTCGCTCGTCTCCAGGCCTTCCGGCTCCAGGAACACCTGGTGCCCTGCCGCGTCGGGGAACTTGACGATCTTGTCTTCGATCGACGGGCAGTATCGAGGCCCCTGCGACGCGATCATCCCTCCGTACAGCGCCGATCGACCGAGGTTCTCCTGAACGATTCGCTTGACCTCCCCGCCAGCTCGGGATATCCAGCACGGCAGGCGCGGTAGTCCTTCGCCGGTCTCCCAGTGCGAGAAGCGGTATCCCTGGTCCGCTCCATCCTGCCGCTCGAGGCGACTGAAGTCCACCGTTCGACCGTCGACTCTGGGCGGAGTCCCTGTCTTGAATCGCCTTGCCTCCAGGCCAAGTTCCCGCAACTGGTCCGCGAGATCCACCGTCGGGGCGTCACCTGCCCTGCCGGCAGCCAGTTCCCGTTCTGCTCCGATCCGGATGCTCCCACGAAGAAACGTCCCCGCGGTGAGAATTACGCTGCGGGAGGAAAACTCGCTGCCATCCGAACAGCGGACGCCTGTCACCCTCTCTCGCTCGATCTTCAGCGACGCCACGGTTCCCTGGTACAGCTCCAGTCCTGCCTGCTCTTCGAGAAGCCTTCGGATCTCTCTCGAGTAGCCGCCGCGATCGCATTGGGCCCGTGGGGCCCACACGGCAGGCCCTTTGCTCTGATTCAGCATTCGGAAATGAATGGTGGTCCGGTCTGCCGCGAGGCCCATAAGTCCGCCCATTGCATCGACTTCCCGTGCCACCGTTCCCTTGGCGACACCTCCGATCGCCGGGTTGCACGACATTTGACCGACCCGGGCCAGGAAAGAGGTAACGAGCAGCGTCCGTGCGCCCAGCCTGGCCGAGGCGTTGGCGGCCTCGGTTCCAGCGTGTCCCCCACCGATCACGATCACGTCGTAGTACATTCTTCTCCTGAGAATCCGTAGAGTCGTCTCACGTTTCGCCTTGGGCCGTGCGATGCGCTCCCACGAACGGTGTCCCGTCCCTGCCGGGCGGGGTGGGCCAAACTAGGATCAATCAGCCGATGCAGCCAAGTATCGCCGAATCGCGGGTCCGGGTCATTCTCGAAGGCCGCGTCCAGGGCGTCGGCTTTCGCTGGTGGACGAAGCGGGAGGCGATCCGCCTGGGTTTGCGAGGAACCGTTCGGAACCTCTCGGACGGATCGGTCGAAGTGCACGCGGCCGGCCCTGGCGAGACCATAGCCAGTTTCCTCGCAACTCTGCGCCGTGGGCCGCCTGGCGCGCTCGTCACGCGGGTTCTGACCGTGGCTTCGGCAGGTGATTTGCCGCAGGACTTTCGCGTGATTCGCTGATGGCACTTTCGAGTACTCCCGGTGTATCCCCGTAGATCTCTCACCTGCGCGCGAGGAATACCAAGATATGATAGAGCTGCCAGACGTCGAGCGGATGATCGACGCCTTTGCCGGATACGCGACGGGCAAAACCGTTTCCGTGGTCCTGATCGACGACAAGAAGACCGTAGACCTGGATGGCGACCGTGCCGCTGAGCATATCCAGGGCCATGCCATAGACACCGTCGAAAGGCATGGGAAATACGTAGTCCTCCGCTTTCGTTCGGAGGTCAGCCTCGTATTCGACATGGGCACCGACGGTGAAGTGTACCTCGAGTCCCAGACTGCTCCCCCCCGGGAGACCAGTAAGATTCGCCTGCAGTTCGCGGCCGGCCGCGAGTTGCGTTTCGCTTCGACCGCATCTGCCGGTGACGTCCATCTCGTTGAAGGTGACGACTTTAGTGGCCTGGGCGTCCTGAACAATCTAGGTCTCGATCCACTAAGCGAAGAGCTTACCCCTGCTCGCTTCATCCATCTCGCCGGGGCGCGCGGCCGCAGCTCTCTCAAGGGGTTCCTCATGAACGAGGAGGTCGTGGCCGGGATCGGGAACGAGTACGCGGACGAGATCTGCTTCCAGGCGAGTATCCGCCCGGACTGCAAGATCGCCGATCTCTCCGACGAACAACTGACGCTCGTTCACAGGTACCTGCGACGTGTCCTGCGGCGTGCGACCCTCCATTGGCAGGCGGCCCACTCGGATCCCGGTTGGCTGATCAACCGCAGGCGTCCGGGACATACCTGTCCTCGCTGCATGACGGAGCTCGAGTCGTTGAGCCTGGTAGGAAAGCGAACCTATCTCTGTCCCAGGTGTCAGCGCGCAGCCTGAGCGCCTGCGCTATTTCCCCACACAGAACGCGCTGAACACCCGATCCAGCACATCCTCGGTGCTCACCGCACCGAGAAGATCCTCCAGGGCAAGGGTCGCGTCCTGCACGTGCGTGCCCGAGATCTCCGCCGGAAGACCCTGACCCCTGGCTTCCTGGAACGCGGCCACGTCCGTACGCGCTCGTACCAGGCAATCGACCTGGCGCGCCCTTGTGACCACGGGTGTCTCTTCATCGCCCCGGATGCCCGCGTACACTCTTTCAAGCAACGCCGTTCGCAGCTCCGGCAGCCCTTCTCCCGTGAGAGCCGACACGGGTAGCTCCAGCGTCGGCTCGCTCACCATACCCCGGGTCTCTCCCTCGCATACGTCCGCCTTTGTCCTCAGGACTACGACACGGGACGTGCCTTCCTCCGTGAACTCGCGGACAAAACCGACCTCGTCCTCACCCGGTGCCCGGTCCGCCTCCACGCACAGCAGCACCAGATCCGCGCGCTGCAGGTATCCCCGCGCCACCTCGATTCCCATCCCCTCGATCCGCCCGGCATCCTCCCGGAGACCCGCCGTGTCCACGAGCCTGAACGGGTACCCATCCACGCTGATGAGCGCCTCGATCGCGTCCCGCGTCGTCCCCGGTTCTTCCGTGACAATGGCTCGCGCAAAACCCAATAACGCATTGAAAACACTGGACTTACCGGAATTTGGACGTCCAGCGATGACCGTGAGCGCTCCGTCCCGCAGAAGCTCACCTTCCGGGGCCAGCTCCAGCATGCGGCTCAGCCCGCCGAAAAGCCGACCGGCCGTTTCATCGATCTGCGCGGCGGGCACCGGACCATCGTCTTCTTCCGGAAAGTCGATGTCATATGCGATCACGCCCTGAAGATTCAGGAGCTCCTCTCGCAGCTCCTCGATCCGCCGGGAAAGGCCTCTGTCGAGTTGGAACAGTGCCGCCTGGTGCATGGCCGGGGAGCGCGCTTCGATCAGGTCGAGTATAGCCTCAGCCTGCAGCAGGTCTATCTTGCCGTTCAGGAAGGCCTTACGGGTAAACTCGCCTGGTTCCGCGAGCCGGGCTCCGGCTGCGCACACCGCCTCCAGCACCAGCTGAGGCGCCAGGGACCCGCCGTGACAGCTGATTTCCAGCATGTCTTCGCCGGTGTAGGAGGCCGGGCCACTGAACCGGACCACGACCACGTCGTCCACCGGTTGGTCCGTGTCGGGGTGCCGGAGGGTTCCGTGTCGAGCGACACGCGCGGCCTCCTCCGGAAGTCCCAGCCTGGTCGCGATGAGAACCGAGTCCGGGCCGCTCACGCGAACCACGGCCAGGGCGCCGCGCCCCGGGGGAGTCGAGATGGCCGCAACCGTGTAACGGTTCGTCATGTCAGCGCTTCGGCGGTGCTGGTACGCGAGTCGCGTCTTCGCGGCGGCGGATGCTATCCGCTCCCTCCGCCACCCCCATCGTC
>JAUVPT010000163.1 GCA_030598525.1 Gemmatimonadota bacterium | reverse complement strand
GCTCCACCCTCACGGGCGCCTCGTCCGGCAGGTCCTCTCCGTACAGGTCGAGAAAGCGTGGCCGAAGTGGTGTATCAGCGATCGCGTCGGCTGGCGACCACACATGCCGGTACGCGACCGAGGCATCGTTGCGATTGCCCGAGGCCTCGAACACCGAACCCGCGAAGTAGCGGAGCAATTGCCGCATCGCGAGCTCATCCGGCTCGAGTTCGTCTTCCTCGCCCAACTCGAGGAGCCGACTCAGGCGGCGTACTTCCACAGCCGCTTCTTCCGGGTCGCCGAGGGCCAGGTAGTTGAGCGCGCCGTAGTAGTTCACCATCAACCGCTCGGTATCGCTCGGAAGCCATGCCAGGGCCCGGTCGCTGGTGACGAGGGAGAGCAGCGCCAGCGACACGCTCCTCGTGTAGCGATCGTCGATGATCGCCTCGGCTCGCTGCAGCACCTCGTTGCTCTCCTCGTAACGACCCGCGTAGTGGAGGAGAAGTCCACGGTGCATCAGGCGGAGGAGTTCGTCTCCGATATCACCGCGGTCGTCCGGCTCGGTGAGTTCGAGCGCCTCCACGAAGGCTTCGTCCCTTGCCATCCGCCGCAGATCGGTGTCGTGCATCGACCGGCCTTCCGGCCCCGTCTTGAACGACCCCATGAGATGGCATGCCGAAAGCAGAAGCGCCGCCGCCACCGCCAACCCGGGCGGAAGCTGGCGGCGCCGGAAGATTCGAGACCCGCTTCGGGGCCGATCGAAACCTCCGTGAATCTGCATTACTGCGGTACCTGTCGCTCCAGGATCAGGATGCGCTGCTGGGCCAGGGCGATCGCCTCCGCCATCCGGGCTGCCGCCTCACCCCGTGCCTCGATGGTCTCGAGTCGCATCTGGTGCAGGAACAGTTGGTACTGAATCAGAGCTGCATAGGGCCGAAGAGCCTTATCCAGTGACTCGGCGATCTTGTAGTCGATCATCGGGTCGCCCGGCGTGAGGATGCTCGCCCGATCGTACCGATTGAGGGCCGACTCGAAGTCGCCTCGCGCCGCGTAGTCGTCACCCTCGCGGAGAAGTGCTTCGGCCAGGGCCTGAGCCCGACCTTCCGTCGAGGCATCGTACGGCGAATCGACCACCCGCACGCCCTGTGCCTCACGATAGGCGTACCGACTCACGGTGTTGCTCGCGAGCTGCACGACCGCGATGTCCCCTACCACATCCGTGGGTGGACTGAGCGAGGTCGCGGGCATCATGACCGTCGCATCACCGGCATGACGGATGGCCCAGGCGTCGTCGGTCGTTCCCGTCGCCGCCAGAACCTGGGTCTCGCTCATGCCGATCGAGACCTCGCCGCGCACCAGTGCCTCGCACACCTCAGGCGCGCAATCGGCCATCGCCTGGGCCGTGAGCGCCTCCCGCTCCTGGGCCTTCGCCTTCGCGTCGGCGGCCTGCGCCGTCGCCGCAGCCACCGCCGTCGAGGAATCCCCGACCCGCTGGTCGTTCTCCATGATGGGCTCCTCGTGCACCTTCTTCGGCACGCAGGCCGCGAAGGCCGCGAGGGCCAGCAACAGGAACGTCCGTTTCATCGTTCTCTCCCGTATTAGGGTCCCGCCCGTGCGAGACCCGGTCTGGAGCCCGATCGCTGGATCAGAGCCCGAACGGCTGCCGCTCGATGTACTTCTTGATCTCGTGCTGTCCTGCCCACACGACGGCGTTCGTCTGAAGGTCGATCAGCCTCGCATCGACCTGGTAGAAGACGATCGCTTCCTTGCGCTTCACACCCAGACGCGTGGTCTCCTCTTCGTCCTGGATCGACGTGAGGTCGCCCTGCAGGATGTAGTTGGCGCCGAGTTCCTGTCCGAGCCGGGCCCGGGTATCAGCGCGCGCGAATTCCTGCTGGTCATCGCGCTCGCCCCGGACCTCCTCGCGCTCCTCCGCGCTCGCTACCACGGTCACGATACCGGAGTTGATGTACGCGAACTCGATATCCCGCACGAAGACGGTGACCTCGATGTGCTCGGACGTGCGGTTCCGGAAATCGCCCACGATGACTGCCGGGGCATCTCCGCCGTTGTTGTTGTAGTACCGCTCGAGCCACGGTCCGGAGATGCTCTGCTCGATGAGCGCGTTCGCCACCAGGCGGGAATCGGTGTCGTTCCACGCACCTGAGAGGTCCGTGACCGTATCCGGTTCGATCCGCGTGACGTGCTTGTTGCTGCAAGCCGTCGCCGTGAGGGCGAGCAGGAGGAAGGCGATGGGTGCGCCGATCACGCGGCGCGACTTCCACAGATTCCAGGTCGACATGGCTCCTCCGAGGTGAACCTCTCGTTGGTCTGACGTCGCGTTCCTACACTGAGATCGGCGCACGGTTTCGATGTTCCATGGTTCCATTTGATCCGTCATTGACAGCGCATGGGCCATGCCGTGATCGTTTGCGCCATGACACGCGACCGGATGGCCACCCGAATCCAGGGTCAGATTGACGCTCCAACCACGAAACGACGATACGTACGGTCGCTTTTCGGCCGTATTGCCGGACGATACGACCTGACGAACGACCTCATGTCGATGGGCCGTCACCGGGCCTGGAAGCGCCTCGCCCTGGGGCTGGCGGAGATCCAGCCGGGGCACGTAGTGCTCGACCTTGCCGCAGGCACCGGGGATTTCGCCATAGGCGCCGCGAAAAAGGTGGGCGCCGCTACCGTCATCGCGGCCGACCTGACGTGGGAGATGATGGTGGCGGGAAGATCCAGGTCTGACTCGTCGGGCGTGCAGTGGACGCAGTGTGACGCCACTTATCTTCCGTTCCCCGACGGAAGCATCGATCGCGTGCTCGTCGGCTACGGATTACGCAACTTCCCGGATCTGAGCTGGTGCATCGGCGAGATCCGGCGGTGCCTGGCGCCGGGCGGACGTTTCGTTTCGCTGGACTTTGGACGGGCCGAGCCCGACTGGCTGGACCTCTGGTATCTCAAGTACCTGGATCTCTCCACCTCGGTCGCCGGTTGGGTGCTGCATCGCGACGTGGAATCCTACCGGTACATACCGGAATCGCTCCGACAGTACCCCGCGCAGAGGGGAGTGACGGAACTCATGCAGCGACACGGTTTCGTGCGCTGCGGACATATAGACCTCGTGTTCGGCGCGATGGCGATCAATTTCGGGCAGGCGCCCGACTGACCGCCCATCGCCTCAACTCTCTCGCTGCTTCCAGATCGTGAGCTGCTTGTGACCCGTCTCACTGCCCTCCATGCGGGCCGTAAGCGTATCGCCGTCCTGCAGATCCAGATCGTCTCGCATATCCTGTGGGATCGTGATTCGGCCACCGCTGCCCACGGTGACAGTGGAATAGTACAGGACGCGGTAGATTCCCATGCTCGCTCCTCCGGGACGGGTGCTGGTGCCGACGGCAGGTGGATCGCCGGGCGGGAGCCTGGCGGCCGACACTCGCTACAATCCGGTAGTATATCACACTCCGCGTCTTGAGAGAAACGGTTTGACTGGAATGAGGACACGGCAGATGACAGGTCGGAGGACGGGCGCGCGTTCGGCTCGAGCGGCTCTGCTCGCGGTGACGGTCGGCCTGTCCGCGTGCGGTGAACGCGAGGGCACAGGCACCGTGGTCATCGGAAGCACCACTTCGCTGTACGACACGGGTCTGCTGGATACGCTCGTGGCAGCCTTCGAGGTGGAACATCCGGACCTCAACGTCCGCAGCCTGTCCGTTGGCACGGGCCAGGCTCTCGCGCTCGGACGGCGCGGCGATGCTGACCTCCTGCTGGTTCACGCACCCCCGGCTGAACTCGAGTTCGTGCGAAGCGGCCACGGGCGAAACCGTGTCACTTTCATGCGAAACGATTTCGTGGTGGCGGGTCCGGAGATCGACCCGGCAGGCCTTCGAGCGCTGGACGTTGCTGATTCGGGCCCTGCTGCCGTGAAGGCGATCGCCGAAATCGGCGCGCCGTTCGTGTCCCGGGGCGACGACTCGGGCACCCACATGATGGAGCTCTCCATCTGGGAGGCCGCCGGCCTGGACCCTGCCGGCGAATGGTACGTGGAAGCGGGCCAGGGAATGGGTTCGACCTTGATGCTCGCCTCGGAGCGCCGAGCCTACGTGCTGACGGACAGGTCCACGCTCACCGTACTGTCAGACGTGCTGGATCTGGAGGTGCTGGTTGCCGGTGGTGCGATGCTTGAGAACCTGTATTCGGTGATGGAGACGACGGCAGGAGCCAACCCCGACGGGGCGTCGCGCTTTCGCAAGTGGCTTCTCGGGGAGCGGGCCTTGGGGATCGTACGGACCTACGGAGAAGCACGTTACGGCAGGCCGCTGTTCACCGTGGTGCCGTTCGATCAACGCGCGGCCGCGGCGACCGGTCGCTCTCGCCTGACGATCAATCCGTTCGCCGAAGCATGGGCTCTTCTTACGTCGGCCGACACCTATGTGTGGGAGGTCGTCCTCCGGTCGCTGTCGATCTCGGGCGCGGCCTTGCTGCTGGCCACCCTGATCGGACTCCCGCTCGGGGCCTTCCTGGCGCTGTCACGTTTTCGACTGCGCACGCCAGTCGTGGCACTGGTCAACACCGGCCTGGCTTTTCCACCTGTCGTCGTGGGACTCGCAGTGTATCTCCTGCTGTCGAGGTCGGGGCCTGCCGGACCCCTCGGTCTTCTGTACACGCCTTCCGCGATCATTCTTGCCCAGGTCATCCTGGCCGGACCGTATATCGCAGCGGTCACGCTGGCAGCCTTGGACGGCGTGCCCCCGGATGTGCGCCAGCAGGCGCGAGGCCTGGGCGCCAGCCGGTGGCAAGCGATTCTCCTGCACCTGCGGGAGGCCCGGGCCTCGCTCGTGGCTGCGGTC
>JAUVPT010000142.1 GCA_030598525.1 Gemmatimonadota bacterium | reverse complement strand
TCGGTGACCCTCACCGAGAGCGTGGACGAGGGTGTGAGAGGGGTTGATTTCCTCTACACGGATGTATGGGTGTCCATGGGTGAGACGCCGGACAAGTGGGCCGAGAGGATCGAGCTTCTGCTACCGTACCAGGTCAACGCGGAGGTGATGGCGGCTTCCGGCAACCCCGACGTCAAGTTCCTGCACTGCCTGCCGGCGTTTCACAACCGTGATACGAAGGTGGGCGAGCAGATATTCGAAGAGTTTGGCCTCGACGGCATGGAGGTCACGGATAGCGTATTCGAGTCCGAGGCTTCGGTCGCCTTCGATCAAGCAGAGAACCGGATGCATTCGATCAAGGCGATCATGGTGGCCACACTGGCCGGCTGAGCCGAGGAGTCATGTCAATGAAGCGGTTCCGGAGTTTCCTGATGTCCCTGACGCGCAGTCCAATCGGACTGGTGGGAACGATCCTGGCCGGGACCGCCGGCTTCCTGATCGTCACTCTGATCCTCTGGGAGTCGATCGGGGAACAGCAGCACCCCTACCTCGGGATCATCACGTACATGGTGCTCCCGGTCTTCCTGATTCTGGGCCTGATCCTGGTCGTCGTGGGTATCCGACGCCAACGACGCCGGCTGGCGGCTCAACTGGAAAGCGGCGAGATCAAGATCGCCGAGTTTCCGGTTATCGACCTGAATGACGACCGGACGCGAGCGTGGCTGATTTCGGCCGGAGCGTTCGGAGCCACGGCCGCCGTGATTCTCACGATGGCCACGGCAAAAGGCGTCGAATACGTGGACTCCAACGCGTTCTGCGGTGCGACCTGCCACGTGATGGAGCCCGAGTTCACGGCCTACCAGAGATCTCCGCACGCCCGCGTGCACTGCGTCGAGTGTCACGTGGGATCGGGGGCCCGCTTCTTCCTCAAGGCCAAGGTTTCGGGAGTGCGTGAGGTCTACCGACTGTGGACCAATACATACGAGCGCCCGATTCCGACGCCGGTAAACAACCTGCGGCCGGCCACGGCAACGTGTCAGCACTGCCACTGGCCGACCAAGTTCATCGGCGATCGGCCCGGCGTAATCGACAAGTTCCGGAGCGACTCGGCGAACACCCATCTGCAGACCATTCTGATGCTCCACGTAGGTGGCCAGACCCTGGGCGAGTCAGAGGGAATACACTGGCACGTTGACCCGGCCAACGAGGTCCGGTACCGGTCGGATCCGAGTCGAGAGGACATTCGCGAAGTGGTCCTGACCCGTCCCGACGGTACGGAGAAGCGCTGGTTCAATTCGGCCGATCCGAATCCTCAGTGGACTGCCACAGGGTCCTCAGCCGAAGAGGACCGTGACGAGGGAGAAGAGACGATCCCCACGGACGTCTGGCGTTCCATGGACTGCGTCGACTGCCACAACCGTCCGACGCACGTGTACTGGACGCCCGAACAGGCCATGGACGAGGCCCTGCTGCGGGGAGCCGTGTCAGAAAACCTTCCGTTTGTCCGCCGAGAGGGACTCAGGTTGCTGAAGGAAGAGTACGGCTCGCGGGATGAGGCGCTGGCTGCGATCGCGGACGGAATGGAAGCCTTCTACCGCGACAGTTTCCCTGCCGCAGGCCAGGCACAAGCGGATGCGGTCTCCGAAGCCGGGGAGGTAATCGGTCTGTTGTGGGCTACCAACATCTTTCCGGAGATGAACATCACCTGGGGCACGTACCCCGACCACCTCGGTCACCCGGGTTTCAAGGGCGGGTGCTTGCGCTGCCATACCGGCACCATGAAGACGGAGGATGGCGAGGCGGTCTCCACCGACTGCGGCACCTGTCACCAGGTCCTGGCCATGGATAAGCCTGCGGCCCAGATCAGGCTGACCACGGAAGAGACGAATTGAGCGAGGACGGGCCCCCGTTGCCGGGAGAGTCGCCTCTGCCGGGGTCGAACCGGGGCTGGGTGTGGGTGCTCCTCGCTCTAGCGGTGGTCGTGGTCCTCGGAACGGTCGCTGGACGAGCTTTCTACGGAGAGCGCCCCATCGGGCTGCGCCAGATGTCCGGGGCGACCATGGGTACGACGTGGAGCCTGAAGGTCGCTCTTCCCGAGGGTGCGCCGGAGGCCTGGGTGAGCGCGATCGGGGACACCGTGCAGTCGCGCCTGGACCGAGTCGAGAGCCTGATGTCCACCTGGGACTCCACGTCCGAGCTGTCTCTCTTCAATCGATCTTCGAGCACGTCCCCAACACCGCTGTCGTCCGAGACCATGGCCGTGCTGGAGATCGCCGCCGAAGTCGGTGAGCGTTCCGGGGGAGCACTCGACGTCACGGTGGCGCCGCTGGTGGACGCATGGGGCTTCGGCCCGAGTAGTACGGATCCGCCCCGGCCGCCAACGACTGAAACGGTGGACCGACTGCGCCCACTGATCGGCCTCGATCGCCTCCAGTTGGACACCCGGGCCGGCACAGCGGCAAAAGCCCATGCCGGGGTCGCGGTGGATCTTTCGGCCATCGCCAAGGGATATGCCCTGGACGTCGCGGCCGAGGGCGTCGTGCGCATGGGCGCGGCAGAGTTTGCGCTCGAGGTCGGCGGTGAAGTCCGCGCGCACGGCTCGAGGCCGGACGGCGCGCCGTGGCGGGTGGCGGTCGAGGCCCCGACTCCGGGTTCTCGCACCATCTTCCGTGTGCTCGATCTGCGGGACGAGGCGATCGCCACTTCCGGCGACTACCGGAATTTCCGTGAGATCGACGGTGTCCGGTACGCTCACCTTATCGACCCACGCTCAGCGCTCCCGGTTCCGTGGCAGGGTTTTTCGGTGAGCGTGTTGCACGTCGAGGCCGCTCGGGCGGATGCCTGGGCCACGGCCCTCAGCGTCCTCGGTCCGACCGAGGGCCTGGCTGTGGCCGATTCCCTGGGACTGGCGGCGCTGTTCGTCGTGGGGAAAGAGACCGGCGGCTACGAGGCTCGCTACACGGATGCCATGGCCGCACGCCTGGAACCCTGAGCCGCGGTTCCCGCGCGTCTGCGGGCCACGGCCAGCGCCGTCGTTCGGATCACGACTGCCACCGCGAGCGGCAGCGTGGCGAGCGGTACTTCCTGTTTCCACAAGGGCCACCCCAGCACGAAGAGCAGGGAGGCGACTGCCGTTCCCCAGAGCAGAAACTCGACCCACCGTCTTCCTCCGGACCTGACCGAAGCCCAGGCGAGGACGAGGTTGGTCGGCAGGGCCCACAGCAGGTTGGCGTTTCCTTTCGTGACCGCGTGAAGCGACACGAACCACAGGAACGCGATGAGGAGGCCGGTCAGCCCGAGGAGCGCGAACAGCGGGACGTCGAGCCAGGCTCGGCCCGGCCGATTCGAGCGGAGGTCGAGCACCGTGATCCAGACCACCAGGCCCAGGACCGCCGTAAACGCGAAGAACGGCCAGTTCGGTGCGCCGCGCAGCGCGGCGCGCTCGGGAGTCCAGCCGATGGAGTCGGTGCGTGCCACCAGCGGGCGCTCGCCGTTGGGGCCCACCACCCCGGCAGCAGCGGCCCAATCGGCAAGTCGGTCGGGAAGGAACAACTCAGAACGAGAGGTGGCGGGAGCGTCCGCCGGCAGCCCCTGCCCGGCATCCATCCCGAAGTGCAGCCACGATCTCTCCGCCAGGTAGGGGTCGAGAAGCTGCCGCATGGTGACACCCGGGTCGGAGGCGCCCGTCACCAGACCTGGGCCGAGGATGTCCTCGAGCACGTCCCGGATGCGGGTGGCGCAATTGTCGTAATAGAAATCGTACCGGTAGTAGGCGTTCTCGGGCTGCGCATTCCACTCGAGGAACCGAAAGACCTCTTCGCGCTGTTCCGCGTCGAGATCGAGCCGCTGCTCGAGCACGGGCCGTCCTTCTTCGACGGGATAGAACGCCACCATCCGCTCGTAGCTCTGACGCGTGAGCCGATAGTTCAGGTCGCCGTACGCAAACCTGGCGCTGAAGGTGAGAGGATTGCCGAAGTCAAACGTGCCGTAGTTGTAGGCGATGTCGATCCCGCGTTCCGGATCGAACACCCGGAGCGCGTTGTGCCCGAACAGCGAATACACCTTCTTGCCCGGCAGGATCGTGACGAGCGAAATCCGTGCGGAATCCGAGAGCAGGCGACTCTCCACTCCGCCGTCGCCCGCGGGCTCCTGCGCACCGCTCACCCCGGCGATCGTGAGGGTCAAAGCGAGCGCCGGCAGGGCACCGAGTACGATCCGGGCCCCGTTGCGACCCGACCTCACGCGGTCGGCGCCGGGCGGTTCAGAACCCACCAGGCGCGTGCTTCCTCGACGGACCACGGATACAACGGTTGGATCTCAGCGAGGAGGTCGTCCAACTCGTCGGCCGTGCCGATCCGAGCGTCGGGGTCCTTCTCCAGGCACCGCAGGATCACGCGATCCAGCTCGGCTGGAAGCTCCAGTTCGCTCCGCTCGGACGGGGGCACCGGCTCGTCTCGTATGTGGGACGCGAGCATCTCCATGGCGCCCGTGGCCTTGAAGACGGTTTCGCCAGTGAGCAGCCAGTACGCGACGCAGCCGACCGAGTAGATGTCGGACGGCGGTCCGAGTTGGTCCACTTTACCGGCCGCGGCCTCGGGCGATCCGAAAGCCGGCGTACCCGCGAACGTGCCGACCTGGGTGAGCTGCGCCGACTGCATCTGTTTCAGCTCCTTGACCAGGCCGAAGTCGAGCACTTTGACGTAGTCGACGTCACGACCCTGTCGGCACAGGAAGATGTTCGCCGGCTTGATGTCCCTGTGAATGAGACCTGCGTCGTGCGCTTCGGCCAGGGAGTGGCACATCTGGCGCATGATGTGGACGACCCGAGCCGGCGGCATGGGGCCGTACTTCTTGATCAGACCGTCCAGGTCCTCTCCATCCAGCAGTTCCATCACGTAGTAGAAGGCCCGGTCCGGCGTGATGCCGTAGTCGTAGATCTCGATCGTGTGAGGTGAGCGGAGGCTCGCGGTGGCCTGCACCTCACGCTGGAATCGCTCGAGGTAGTACTCGGCGCCGGAGGCGGATGTCCCCGTCGTCCGATCGCTGCGGATGAGCTTGATGGCTGCCGGCCGCGCCAGCATCTGATGACGGGCCCGCCACACCTCTCCCATCCCTCCCTTGCCGAGCCTGTCGGTGAGCTCGTAGGCACCCACCTGACGGGCGCGCGAGAGCGCCCGGGACAGCCCGTATACGCGGCGGGACGAGATATACGCGAGTCCCGTGGCAAGCGTGATGGACAGGAGGAGGTCGGGCAGCATC
>JAUVPT010000326.1 GCA_030598525.1 Gemmatimonadota bacterium | reverse complement strand
TATGACGTCGGGACCCGAGCCGTCGGGAAGCTCCATGAACACGAGCGGGTTGTCGCTGGTCCCGTTGAGAAGGCTGCTGACCCGGCCCGTCACGAAGCGTACGGCGTCCCGGATCGGGCCGTGAACCTGCGGAATGCACCTGAGACTGTACGCGTCCTGTACGCGGGTTGGATCGCTGTCCAGGAGACCACTCCCCTCGAGCAGCCGACGCAGGTTCCAGGCGACCTCGGATTGACCCTTCTGCCCGCTGGCGTCGTGAAGAGCCGGGTGCAGGAAGTTCGAACGGGCGCGCAGAGCTTCGAGACTGAGAGCCGCTGCGGCCTCCGCGTGATCGAGAAGATCGAGCGCGTCGCGAGCGGCCAGGGTGGCCGCGCCGAGCATGAACGTGGTCCCGTTCGTCAGAGACAGCCCTTCCTTGGCACGCGGGACGAGCCTCGGGATACCGGCCCGCTCCATGGCCTCGGCCCCCGTCAGCAATTCGCCCTCGAACCAGGCCTTGCCGGTGTCCTCACCGTCGCCGTCCGGGTCCCGTGTGATCACCAGGCCGATGTGAGCCAGCGGCGCCAGGTCACCGCTGGCGCCAAGCGAGCCCTTCGACGGTACGTAAGGCCGCACACCCTTGTTCAGCATTCGGATGAAGGAGTCGGCCACGTCCGGCCGCACGCCGGAATTTCCCCGAGCAAGGGTATTGGCCCGGACCACCATCATGGCCCGGACGACGTCCTCGGCGAGAGGAGGCCCCACGCCGGCGCAGCAGTTCAGAATGAGATTCCGGGACAGGCGAGCGGCATCCTCGGGCCTCACGCGCTCGGTCGCCAGCGGCCCGAACCCCGTGTTGACCCCATAGATGGCCCTGTCACCCCTGGCGACCTCAGCCTCGATCCACTCGTTACTCAGAGTCATGCGCTCGCGGACCGGAGCGTCCAGTGGAGCTACCTTTTCGCCTCGTCGCGCCACGGCGACGACTTCGTCTATCGAAAGGTCACTGCCCGTCAATGTGATCATGGCTCAAGCCTCGATCGGGCGCGGTTCAAAGGTGAGATCCAGCGCGGCAACTTACCCCGGCTTCGCGGGCGCTGCCAGCCGGGGTTCAGCGAGACGGCGCGAGGCCGTATGTTCATCTCTTCCATCGACCGAGGCGGGCAATCTATTCGGCCGGGGCCGGCCGACACCGACCGGCGCACGACAGGAAGATCCAGAGGCTCACCCGATAAGGAAGGCGTGCACGCATGCAACAGATCGGGCCGTACATCAGCAGCTACGGAGTCGAGAATCACGGAATCCGGGCCGCGAATATCGTCCGCTGGAACTACACGGCTCCCGCCCTCTACGAGCACGCGATTCGGGCCAACGAAGCCATGCTGGCCGGAGGCCCCCTGGTCGTTCGCACGGGAGACCACACGGGTCGATCGGCTGGCGACAAGTTCGTGGTCCGCGAGCCGAGCAGCGAGGACAAGGTCTGGTGGGGCGACGTCAACCGGGAGTTCTCTCGAGAGGATTTCGAAGCGATTCACCGCCGGATGTCCGCCTACATCCAGGGCCGGGGGATCTTCGTCCAGGACTGCTACGCCGGGGCCGACGCCGAGTACCGGATGCCGATACGGATCATCACGGAACACGCGTGGCACAGCATGTTCGCCCGAAACATGTTCATTATGGCTCCCGACGAGGCTCTCCCCGAGTTCATCCCCGAGTTCACCGTGATCCAGATGCCGGGCTTCCACGCCGCGCCCGAGGTGGACGGCACGGACTCGACGGTGTTCATCCTGGTCGACCTGGGCCATCGATTGGTCCTGATCGGAGGCACCAGCTACGCCGGCGAGATCAAGAAGTCGATCTTCACGATCATGAACTACCTCCTTCCGGCCCGCGAGGTGCTTCCCATGCACTGCTCGGCCAACATCGGACCGGACGGTGACTCTGCGGTGTTCTTCGGTCTCTCGGGAACGGGGAAGACCACGCTGTCGGCCGACCCCACGCGCACCTTGATCGGAGATGACGAGCACGGGTGGAGTGACCGCGGCGTCTTCAACTTCGAGGGCGGATGCTACGCCAAGGTGATCCGCCTGTCGGAGGAAGCGGAGCCGGAGATCTACGCCACGACGAGGCGCTTCGGCACCATCCTGGAGAATGTCGTGCTTGACCCGGACGCCCGGGTGCTGGACCTGGACGACGGCACGCTGACCGAAAACACCCGAGCGGCCTACTCCATCGACCGTATCCCGAACGCTTCCGCCACGGGCACAACGGGGCATCCGAAGAATCTGGTCATGCTCACGGCCGATGCCTTCGGGGTGCTTCCTCCGATCTCGAAGATGACGCCCGAGCAGGCCATGTATCACTTCCTCTCCGGCTACACGGCCAAGCTGGCCGGTACCGAGAAGGGACTGGGCGATGAGCCCGTGGCCACGTTCAGCGCCTGCTTCGGGGCCCCTTTCATGGCGCTGCACCCCTCCGTATACGCAGAGATGCTCGGTCAGAAGATCGCCGAGCACGATGTGGACTGCTGGCTCGTGAACACGGGGTGGACGGGCGGACCGCACGGCGTGGGTCACCGCATGAAGATCGGGCACACCCGCGCGATGGTGCACGCCGCGCTGGATGGATCCCTGCGTGACGTGCCGACCGTTGCCGACCCCGTGTTCGGTCTCCACGTGCCGGAAACCTGCCCTAACGTTCCGTCCGAGGTCTTGAATCCGCGCAACACCTGGGAGGACAAGGACGC
>JAUVPT010000202.1 GCA_030598525.1 Gemmatimonadota bacterium | reverse complement strand
TCGAAGTCGCAGCGGATGCGACAATCGAGGAAAACCCGAACGGTTTCGCCGCCATTCCGGGCCTCCTGGTCCGGTGCGGCGGCCGGTTCCTGCGCGGCGACGAAAGGTGCCGACAGGAGGAGCGCCGACAGCACTACAACGTGTATATTCATCCCCTACCGGGGTGACTGGTCATCAGGTCCGCCGGGTGTCGGCGGTACGTTGGGAAAGCAACCGCCCTGACCTCAGCAACAAGCATACCCTCCCGGACGTTGAGTCTGGACCGATCCGGGAATCGACAGGAGTGCAAGAAGAACATGGAATACAGGCTCGCCATCATCGGGTTCGGCAACGTCGGACAGGGCTTCGCGGAGATACTTCGCGATCACGGTCCACGGTTGCTGGAGCAATTCGGGGTCCGGTACCGGATCGTCGGCGTCAGCGACAACCTCAAGGGCAGCATCCACGATCCGGCCGGATTCGATCCGGCCGACCTGCTCGACGCTGTTCGTCTGTCCGGGAACCTGGGCGGAGTGGACGCGCCCGACCGCGGCTGGGACGGAGTCGAGATGGCCACCCGGAGCTCGGCGGACGTCGTGGTCGAGCTGAGCTACACGGACCTGGAAACGGGAGAACCGGCCACCACGCACATCAGGGCCGCGCTCGATGCCGGAAAGAACGTGGTCACCACGAACAAGGGGCCGGTGGCGCTTCACTATGCCGAGCTGGCCGAGATGGCCCGGGAGCGTGGACTCGAGATCGGGGTCGAGGGCACGGTGATGAGTGGCACGCCGGCAGTGTTGAACGGAATGAACCTGCTGCGGGCGGCCGGGATCAAGCGGGTGCAGGGCATTCTGAACGGTACCTGCAACTACATCCTCACCCGGATGGAAGAGGGATCCACGTACGAGGATGCGCTCCAGGAGGCCCAGGACAACGGTTACGCGGAAGCCGATCCGACAGGCGACGTCGAGGGATTCGACGCGGCCGGAAAGGTCGTGATCCTGGCCAATCTCCTCATGGGCGTGCCGATCGGAATGGACGACGTGGACCGGACTGGAATCTCGGGTCTCACGTCGGCCGACATCTCCGCCGCGAAGGACGCCGGTGAGCGGTGGAAGCTCATCGGTACGCTCGAGCCGACCGACGGAGGTGTGGCTGCATCGGTGCGGCCCGAGCGTGTGGCCCTGTCCCATCCCCTGGCATCAGTGGGCGGCGCGACCAATGCCGTCACATATTCCACAGAGCTGCTCGGAGACGTAACCCTGGTCGGCCCGGGCGCCGGCCGTCTCGAAACCGGTTATTCCGTACTGGTGGACCTGCTGGAGATACATCGGACGAGCGTCTAGATAAGGGAGGATCCATGACGGTCATGACCGCGAACGGCGTACAGGAGTACGTCGAGAAGGCGCAGAAGTACATGTCTGAACGGCGGGCGCACCGCAATAAGGTGCGCAACCTCCGGTTCGACACCATCGCCGTGCACGGCATGTACAGCGCGGAAGAGGCTTTTTCCGGTGGACAGGGCGGCATCATCGAACCGATCTTCCCCTCCACGTCACAGGCGTATCGCGACAGCGATGAAATGGAGGCGGCTCTTTCCTACCAGATTCCGACCTGGTGCTACTCGCGAATCCACAATCCCACCGTTTTCTATCTGGAAGAGACGCTGGCGCTGCTGGAGTCGTACGGTTGTGACTGCGATGCCACCGGCCTCTGCACCTCGTCCGGAATGGCGGCCATCAAGCAGGCCATCGAGCCACTCCTGGCCAGGCGGAGCACCGGGGCTGAGAACATCAACTTCGTGTCCGCCGCGCAGACGTACGGCGGAACGTTCCAGCTGTTCAACGTGCGCATGGCGGAGCGCGGGGCCGAGGTGCGTTGGGTCCGGGAGCCGTGGAAGCTGGAGACATGGGAGCCCCTGATCGACGAGGGCACCCGCTTCCTGTACGCCGAAATCCCGTCGAACCCGCAGCAGGCCTTCGCCGACATCCAGGCGGTGGCCGACCTGGCCCACAGCCACGGAATACCGTTCATCGTGGACGCCACGATCGCCACACCGGCCCTCATGCGGCCACTGGAGCACGGCGCCGACATCGTGGTCCACTCGCTGTCCAAGACGGCCGGCGCCGGCGGTTGCACGATCTCGGGCGCCATCATCGCGCGCCACGACCTGGTGTCCCGGCACCTCGACGACGACGTGAAAGCGGACTACGGGCTGTGGCTGAAGCTGTGGCCGTTCCGTGACTCCGGCCCGAGCATGTCCCCGACCACGGCCCACATCATCCTTGGCGAGGTGCGCACGCTGCGCATGAAGATGGAGATGATGTCCGACAACACGATGACCGTGGCCCGCTACCTGGCCGACCATCCCAAGGTCGAGCGCGTGGACTACCTGGGCCTCGAGAATCATCCCCTGCACGGATTGGCGAGCCGGTACATGCAGGTGGTGGACAATGGGGCTCGATCATTCGGACACCTGATGTCGTTCAACGTCCTGGGGTCGGGAGAGGACACGCGCGTGTTCTTCGACGGGCTTCAGAGGACGTGGCGCGCCACGGATCTCGGCCGGATCAAGACCGTGGCCACCATTCCCGCCATTTCGACGCACCAGCAGCAGGGCGAGGAGGGACGGGAGCTCGCGGGAATCCCGGCCAACATGGTGCGCCTGTGCGTGGGCGCCGAGCATCCCGACGACACGATCGCAGACCTGGACCAGGCGCTTGCCCGGGTGTGAACAGAAGAACCTGATTCCGACCACCGGAGGATGACATGAAGATGCTCCTCGGTCACGAATGGGTCGATCGCGAAGACACCATCGACGTACGCGACCCGTTCGATGATTCGATCATAGATACCGTCCCCGCAGCCAGCCACGCGGACGTGGAGACGGCCCTCGCCACGGCTGCAGCGGCCAAGGACACCGCGCGCGGCATGACGACATACGAGCGCGCTCAGGTGCTGAACCGGACCGCAGGACTCATCGCGGACAGGATCGAGGAGTTCGCCGAGACGATCGCCCGAGAGGGCTCGAAGACGATCAACGAGGCCCGGGGCGAGGCCCGTCGCTGCGTGAACACGCTCACCATCGCCGCCGAGGAGGCGAAGCGTCTCCAGGGTGAGACGATTCCGTTCGATTCGTTTCCCGGGGGCGAGGCCCGCCGGGGCTATTACGAGCGGGTGCCGATCGGTGTCGTACTGGCGATCACGCCGTTCAACGACCCCCTGAACCTGGTAGCTCACAAGCTCGGCCCCGCGATTGCGGGGGGGAATGCGGTCATCCTCAAGCCGGCGACCGTAACCCCGCTTTCAGCCCTCAAGCTGACCGAGGCGTTCATGGAAGCCGGTTTACCCAGTGGCGTACTCCAGTGCATCACGGGCTACGGAGCTGTGCTGGGCGATGCCCTGGTGGAGGATTCACGGGTCCGCATGGTCTCGTTCACGGGCGGAGTGGAGGCCGGTGAGCGGATCATGTCGCGGGTGGGTCTCAAGAAAATCGGCATGGAGCTTGGCTCCAACTCGCCGGTGATCGTCTGGAAGGACGCCGACCTCGACTGGGCCGTGGAAACCTGTGTGTCGGGGGCGTTCTGGGCCGCCGGTCAGAATTGCATCGGCGTGCAGCGCATCTACATACACCGGGACGTGTACGAGCAATTCCGGGACGACTTCGTCAAGCGGGCGGCTGCGTACAGGACGGGCGACAAGCTCGACGAGGCCACCAACATGGGCCCGATGATCAACGAGGGCGAAGCGAAACGGGTGGAGCGCTGGGTCCAGGAAGCCGTAGACAAGGGAGCGACCCTGCTGGCCGGAGGGACCCGCGAGGGATCCTTGGTTCCGCCCACCGTACTCGAGAACGTGCCGCCGGAAGCTACGATTCACTACGAAGAGGTCTTCGGACCGGCGGTCAACCTGTATCCGGTGGACGACCTGGACGAGGCGATCAACGCTGCCAACAGCGTCAACTATGGACTGCACGCCGCGGGTTTCTCGAACGATGTCACGGTGTGCCACCGGATGGCCGCCGGCCTCGACTGCGGTAGCGTCATCCTCAACGACTCGACGGACTACCGGCTGGATTCCATGCCCTTCGGGGGGGTCAAGAACTCAGGCCTGGGACGGGAGGGCCTCAAGTTCTCCCTGCAGGAGATGACCGAGCCCAAAGTGATATGCTGGTACCTGCCGGGCGTCTGATCCTGTCTCGGCCGCCCACCTACTGTTCGGATGCGTCGCACGAAGGGTCCTTCTTCAGACTTCCGCCGGTGCCCCCTCCATCGCCTTTTCAAACGCCTGCTCGAGGTCCCTCTCCAGGTCGTCGTAGTCCTCGCCGCCAACGGCGATTCGGACCAGATCGTCCGTGATTCCC
>JAUVPT010000233.1 GCA_030598525.1 Gemmatimonadota bacterium | reverse complement strand
GATGGGTGACGAGCGGAGTGCCCCGAACGTCACGAATCAGCTCCTGTCCCCCGTGTACGAATCTTCGAATGACCAGCCGTCACATTCGAATGCGGCGGTCAGAGAGAGCACGTCCCCGACGAAGGTGCCAACAAATTCTGTATCGCCGGTGAAGACAGTGCAGAGGTCCGAGAAGTCCCAGTCCATGATGACCTGTCCGTCCAGGTCGACTGTCCCGGAGGATGTGACCCACAATAATTCCTCTGCGCAATCAAGACCCTCGAGGAAGAACACATCCGCGACGAAGGCGTCTTCGAACTGTTCTAAGACATCAATTCTCATGTCGCACTGGAAGTCCGAGGTCCCGCCGGCTGAAACTCCGGTCTCCTGATACAGGCCAACAAAGCTGCCCCTGATATCGGGGTGTGAGCCGGGGCCGCCTATCGGGTCATCATCGCTGCAGGCAGACAGGCCGAGAGCTACCAGGGCCACAAGTAAATACGGTCTCATTCGGTCTCCACGTCAGGGTAGGAGTACGTCGATTGTGCCGACAATGTAATGCTCGTTGGACCCGTCGATTGGTCTGGTCATTCCAATGCGATTGGTCCAGCGGCACCCGTACCCCACTCCGGCGGAAACGGATCCCGGTCGGAGTGGTGCGACAGCTCAGGGAGGACTCCCCCGTATCACTGCCGAGGGCATAGTCCTTGCCCATGTGTGATCTGATATCAGGTAACGCTCAACACGCCAGGAGAACGCGATGAGCGACTCCGATTCGGGAACGAATCCCAACCGACGTGACTTCATCAAGATCGCGGGTGTAGCGAGCGCAGCGGCCGGCGGCGCCGGTCTCGGCATGTTTGGCTACGCGGCCGGTCAGGATCCCGCCTCGTACCTGGGGTGGCAGAACCAGGAGGGCGCCAGCCTCATCTTTGAGCGGAAGCACTACGAAGTCGATGTGCCCACATATGAGAAAATCGGTCCCACGAGTCGTCCGGACGCCCGGGTGGAGAACATCTTCGATCGCCGCGGCAGCTTCATGCGTCAACTCAGGAGCGGAGGCGAGTTCGAGGAGCCGCTGAAGAGCTACTACGAGAAGCACCCCGAAGACCTGGAGCTGGACCGGTTGTCAGCCGAAGAGATCATTCCGAAACGTATGGCGGATGAAGCGGAGTACGGAGACCGCTTCTTCCTGTCGCAGGCCTGGTCCGACGCGATGGGGGCCGTGGGTCCCGATCCGATCGACTCTCCTCCCGAAGAAAACGACTTTCCGCGGGATCGGAGAGGTACACCAATCGAACCGGTCAAGCTCAAGGGCCCGGAGATGACCGCCCGGCTGATCAAGAAGCTGGCGATGCAGTTCGGATCGACCCTGGTCGGGATCACAGAGCTCAACCCGGACTGGGTGTACGCTTATCCTCTCCGCCGCCGCGGGTTCGAGAACCCGGACGAGCCGCTGGAGGTGCCGGAGCACTGGAAGTACGCGATCGTCGTGGGAACACCAATGTCGTGGGATCCGATGTACGCCAACCCCAACTACGGGACGTCGAACGACGCGTACTCGCGCTCCCGGATCATCGCGACACGGCTGGAAGCATTCATCAAGGCGCTCGGATACCCGGCACGAACTCACATCCCTGGCAACAGCTACGACTTGATGGTGCCACCGATCGCCATCGATGCGGGGCTCGGACAACAGGGGCGCCACGGTGTCCTCATCACACCCGAGTTGGGCTCCAACTTCCGACCGGCCGTGGTGACCACGAACATCCCGATGAAGACGGACAGGCCGATCGATATCGGGGTGGAGGACTTCTGCAAACACTGCAAGATCTGCGCGGAGGTCTGTCCCAGTGGCTCCATCACGATGGAGGGAAAGGTGGAAGTCCGAGGGTATCGGCGCTACGCCATTGACACCGCGAAGTGTCTGAATTTCTGGATGTCCAACCTCGGCAATATGGGCTGCCGGCTGTGCGTCAGCGCATGCCCGTACACGCGAAAGGCCAACTGGCTGCACAAGTCGGCGGTGAGGATAACCGCAGCGGACCCGACTGGCCTGTCGGACCGCGCTCTAACCGGGCTTCAGAAGAGCTTCTATCCCGGCCCGGACCCGGAGGACTACTACATCCCGTCCCTCGGCGGGGACAACGCGTCGTACAGGGAGCCTCCGTGGTGGCTCCGCACCGAAGACTTCATCGATCTCGGGTGATGCGAGCCATGCAGATCTTCAACAGCGGTTTCTTCTGGTTCATTGAGGGGATTCTGTGCGTGGTGATGATCCTCGGACTCCGCGCCTTCATGCGCGAGCGAGGGATTCCGATGCCGGCCTGGAAGTGGGTGGTGTTCGGTGTGTGGGTCCTGTTCGCCGGGTTCACGATCGCATTCGTCGGTACAAGCCTGGGAGAAGGCGAACCGACTGCCGCGACGCGTGGAGGGCTTCTGTTCGGGCTCATCGCGGTGATCGGTGGCGCAGGCGCGTGGCGGGCACTGGTGAGCGGACGAGATCCGGGTGAACGAGCGCAAGTCACCGATTCGTGAACAGCGGATCGTTCGGTACATCGTCGCCGTAGCGATCCTCGCAGCGGCACTGACGTACGGGCGTACTCGTGCGGCTCCGGACCTGGAGCCGCTGATCGAGAGCATTTTTCCCGCCGCCGCGTCAACTCAGCAAGATCAGAACGTCTACCATGTATACGACACGGACGATCACCTCATCGGATGGGCCGGTCTGGGGCAATCCGGCGGATACGGCGGCCCCATGTCGGTGCTCGTGGGGATCGATGCTACCGGTACGGTAGTCGGGGTCAGGATCGTCGAGCAGCGTGAGACCCCCGTCTTCTGGAGCCGGGCCCGCGTGCCCGACTACTTGAGGGCGATCACGGGATCCCGGTACGACGAAGTCGGCTACGACTACCAGGACATCGCAGCCGTCACCGGTGCCACGCTCTCCACGGACGCCGTGATCGAAAGCGTTCGGACCTCGATCGCCGACGTCGCCGGCGTGGCCTTCGACGTGCACATGCCGCTTCCGAGGAAACCGTTCGAGTTTGGATTGCTCGAAATCGTGATCCTGGCCCTGTTCGCGGTCGGTATCGCGAGCCGTCGGCTGCGGGGCCCGAAGCGGAGCCGCGTCCGCTGGGGTGCCCAGATCACAGGGTTGGTCGTGCTCGGATTCTGGAAGGAATCTCCCATCACCCTGACCAAGATCACGGCGATTCTGTCCGGCTACCTGCCGGACGTACGAACGAGCATCGCGATCTACCTTCTGTTGGCCGGATTTCTTCTCACCACGATTCTGTACGGGCGGAATCTGTACTGCCTGTACGCCTGCCCGTTCGGCGCCGCCCAGAGAATCGTGGGTGTCATCGGCGGCCGGAGGCTCAAGCTCCCCCCATGGTCAGTGCGAGCGATGGAGACGGCGCGAAACGTCGTCGTGTTCGGGGCCCTGTTCGCCGCCTTCCTCACCCTCCAGCCGGCCCTGGCGGGCTACGAGCCGTTCGCCGTGCTGTTTTCACTGAGGGGAACGAACCTCCAGTGGCTTCTGCTGTTCATCGTGCTCGTCGCGTCGCTTGCGATACGAACACCATGGTGCGCCTTCTTCTGTCCGATGCGTACGATCGAGGTCGTGATCCAGGACACGAAGCGGTGGCTACGGCGCAAGCGACGGGAGGCGGCAACGTGAGCAACCGTCGGTTTAGAGCGAGGGACGTGGTGGCGCTTCTCTTTGCCGCGATCACGTTTGCCGTAATCGTGGCGATCCTGTGGCAGAACTTTCTGCAGATCGACTGATCTGTGGAGCGCCCGGCCGCCGAAGTCGGGCGCCGGGAGCAGTTCGGTCCCCGGTCTACTCTTTCCCCTTCAGCTCGTCCATGAATTCCTGGTGCTCCAGGAGGTGGCGTTGTCCGTCTTCCAG
>JAUVPT010000240.1 GCA_030598525.1 Gemmatimonadota bacterium | reverse complement strand
TTGGCTGCGGCCAGGGCGTCCAGTCCATCCCGGACGTCAAAATACTGAAACAGCTTGTCCCGTAGCCGGCGGTACTCGGCGTGACGTCCGCGCTCCCTCGCCAGGACCATCTGTCTCAGGGAATAGATACTGCCAGGCCTGTTCCGATTGGGTAAGGCCGCGGTCTGTTCAGCGTCATCGAGGCCTTTTCCCGTCATGATCGTCGCATTTCCGATCCGCATCAGGGCAAAGTTGCCCATCTCGGGAAACTGTTCCCGCAGCCTCGAGCGTTCGCTCTCCCGGCCAGATCCGACGGCGGCGAGCCAGCGTCCGTACCATTCATCAGTTGGGAGAAGGTCGGCATAGGAAAGCAGTCGGAGGGTATCGTTTTCTGCGAACGCGACTTCCATCGCGTTCTCCAGGAACGTCATGTCACCTCGCTCGATCAGCGAATCGTGCACATCCAGTAGATCTTCCCTCCAGCCGCGTCGAACCTCGCTGCACCAGCGGTAACACTCGAGGAACAGACCCTGCCAGTGCGCAAGACGATCCGGGGCGATCTCGACGGCTCGCTGCCACGCATCAACATGCATTCTCGCCGTGTAGTCTTCCCTGTAGCGCCATCCAAGCAGAGCCTCCGCCCAGGCCCGATCGGCGGGACTCAGCCTGCCCCGGTGCCTCCAGGCGACGCTCGCCACCTCTTCCCATGGCTCGTTCAGGTACATGCCGTGGTAGTCCCCGAGCGATGCGTGCAACTCGAGCGCGGCGAGGGCGAAGGTGCTGTCGCGCGCGAGCGCCTCCCTGAGCAGTCGATCGCGCGTGTCGGAGTCGTGAGGATGTGATTGAAGGAACAGGCGTACTGCGTCCGGATCATAGAACTCGAGCGTCGCGATCCGGTCGGCCGGTATTCCCCGCTCCTCCGCCAGCAGTTGCACGATCAGCGAGTGGACGACGGAGCCGAGGCTGTCGAGCGGGCCGGATGCACTGCCTGCCGCCAGGATCTCTCCACCCGGGACGCCGACGAGCGAAGCCGATACGTCGATCGAGTTACCGGCACGGGAGACGCTGCCGGTCAACGCTTTCCCGGCGCCGAGCCCCCGGCCGACACGCCGGTAGAGGTCGGGTGGAAGCTCTCCCTCCATGGTCCCTCCGAACCGGCGCCACCATGATTCAGTCTCTTCCTGCCGCGCGGCCCTTGGTGTCTCCCAGTCGGCGAGCGACGAGTAGAGTTGGCCAGTGACCGTCGCTGCTACGAGCGAATCGACCCCCACCGGGCGGATGGGGTGTATGGCCACGAGGTCCGGATCGAATCGCTCACCTCCCCGCACACGGCTAATCATGGTGCCAGTCACCGTGACCAGAGCGAGAACGATCACCAGCGCCACGCCACGACCGAGCACCCGCCCGCGGCGGGAGATGCCTCGCGTCGGATCGAAGGTCGATCCGGGCGCCGGAGCGATCGATGCCGAGCGTGACGCAGGCTGCAGGGTACCGTGCTCCACCACGCCGAAATCGCCGGTCTGAATCAACTCCAGGATTCCAGGGTCGGGCTCGATCCCCAGATCGTCCCGCAGCCGCTGCACGTGCTCTCTGAGCAACTGCACACCGTTTCCCGGATCGCGCGAGGCGGCCAGGGCACGCGCCAGCGCGACCGCCGCACGGGAATTGTACGGATCCTGATGCACGGCGCGTTGCCACCATTTCACTGCCAGTCCCGGCTCCCCTGCGTTCTCCGCTTCCTCGGCGAGCCCTTCGAACACGACCAGGGCCTGCGTGGCCAGAAACTGCCGTTCTTCGTCCACCCAGTGCTCGAATTCGCCTGATCCATCCAGATGGAAACCATCCAGGAAAGGACCAGCGTAGAGGTCCGCCGCACGCTCCAGGTCTCCGTTCTGCAACGCAGCCCGGAATTCGGTGACATCGGACGAGATAACAGCGGGATTGAGGCGAACGAAGTCTCCTGGAGTCAGGAGTACATCCTCTCCAAGACTCTTTCGCAGGATATGAAGCTGGTTGGAGAGACTGTGGCGGGCGCGACTCCTGTCGGTGTCCTCCCACAGAAGCGCCACGAGCCTGTCCCGGGTAAGCCCTCCGCGGTCCGAAGCCGCGAGGCAAGCAAGAAGCGCGATCGAGCGAGGCCGTGACAGCTGCCGACCGGCGGCACCTGGAGGCAATCCAACACTCACTTCACCAAGGAAGCGCAGCATTTGCATCGCGATCTCACAGCCTCGTCGAATGGCGGCGATCACCAGGCGAACGACGAGCACCCATCTGACCGCCGCAGTAAATGATAGGTGTCGCAAGTCCGGCAGGCCACTTCGTGCCGCGAGACCAGCGTGGGAGGGACCGTCGAGTTGTGGGCGCACGTCGATATCACGGACGTGTGGCGAGGGCAGTCTGGATCTCTCAGCCGATCCAGTTCACGACGAAGAAACAGGCCTGGCTGCGGGGCAAGCACGCCCCGCGATACTAAACGGACTCTCCCTTTCGGAACGAGAACAAGCGCTTCAACCGGTTGAGCCGCTTGACCGGGTGGTTTCGAATCAATGCCTCGAACGTGGCCGGGAAGAAACGGTGCATGTGAACGGTGTAGACTTCGAGGCCGCCCACCAGGGCTTCCCGCTTGCCTCGTTCCACGGCCCTGAGAATCCGCTCGGCGCACTCGTCGGGGTCCATCCCCCGCTCATGCACGTCCAGCGTCCTGCCGAACGCGGCGCCATTCCTCGTCAGCGCATGCGTGGCGATGGGCGTTCGAATGAAACCCGGAATCACGAACGTGATCCCAATGTTGTCGGAGTGCACCTCGGCGCGAAGCGATTCGAAGAAGCCGTGCAATGCATGCTTCGATGCCGCGTAGGATGAGAGAAGCGGCCCCCCGTATTTGCCGGACAGGCTTCCGACCACCACGAACTGTCCCCCGCCACGGGCCAGCATCGATGGCAGCAGCGCCTTGGTTATGGCCACCGGCCCGAAGTAGTTGGTTGCCATGATCCGCTGATCGACTTCGAGATCCGTGTGGATGGCCGTGTCTCGCAGGGCCACTCCAGCATTGTGAACCATGCAGTCGACATGCCCGAAGAAGCCCAGCGCCGTCTCGACTCGACCCGACAGCTCATCGAGGTTGGCAAGATCGAGGGGAAGGATGTGTACGTCGGGACCGGCGCCGCACTCCCGCTGGACCTCCTCGAGCGCATCCGTCCGGCGTGCCGAGAGAATCAGCTTCGCGCCCGTCCGATGGAAGACGAGCGCCAGGGACTTTCCGATTCCGGATGAAGCACCCGTGATCCAGACGACTTTGCCGGCAAACGACTGCTTGGCCATTTCGCTCTTCGCGCAGGTGAGGGATCGGGGTGCCAGGGCACTGCTGACACATGGCTGATCGCCAATGTATAAGACTACCGGTGGGTCAGGAGTGCGGAAAAGGCCGTCAGGCAGGGCTGTCGGATTCCCAACGGCCGACCTCCGGGAGATTGCCACGCAGCTTGGGCGTCTCGGCACGGGGATGGTATACTGCTGAAATCCCCCCGGGAGTCAGACATGTCCGACTTGCTCGACCGCCTGAAAGCTGCCCTCGCCGACCGCTACACGGTTGAACGGGAGATCGGCCGTGGAGGCATGGCCACTGTCTTCCTGGCCGAGGACCTGAAGCACCGGCGGAAAGTCGCGATCAAGACCCTGCATCCCGACCTGGCGCATGCCGTCGGGGCCGATCGGTTCCTGCGTGAGATCGATCTCGTCGGCGGGCTGACTCACCCCCATATCCTCCCGCTCTACGACTCGGGCGAGGCGGACGGTCTGCTGTACTACGTCATGCCGTTCATCGAGGGAGAGTCGCTCGCCGA
>JAUVPT010000069.1 GCA_030598525.1 Gemmatimonadota bacterium | reverse complement strand
TGGAATTTCCGGGCGGCAACATCGGTCACCTGGCCGTCCACGGAACGGTGAACGACCTCGCCATGATGGGAGCTGAGCCGCTCTACCTGGCCGCGGGATTCATCCTCGAAGAGGGGCTCCCGTTCGACGTGCTCGACCGGGTAGTCGAGGCCATGTCAGAGTCGGCACGTGAGGCGGGCGTGATCGTCGTTACGGGCGACACCAAGGTGGTCGAACGTGGCAAGGCCGATGGGATGTTCATCAACACGACCGGTATCGGTCGCCTGGATGCCGAGTTCCGTCCGGGGCCAACCCGGGCGCGGGACGGGGACGCCGTCATCGTCTCCGGTCCGATCGGCCGACACGGCGTGGCGATCATGGCGGCTCGCGAGGATCTCCGGTTCGAAGTCGAAGTGGAAAGCGACACGGCGTGTCTGTCGCCGCTCGTCCGGGATCTCCGCACCAAATGCGGTCCGGCAATCCATAGCCTTCGAGACCCGACGCGCGGTGGAGTGGCCAGTGCCCTGAACGAAATTGCGGCCTCGTCCGGCGTTGGAATCCGCCTGGAGGAAGGTGAGTTGCCGATTCCGGGGCCGGTGCGCGCGGCGTGCGAGATGCTCGGGCTGGATCCTCTCTACGTGGCCAACGAGGGGATCCTGGTTGCGATCGTGGCCCCTGAAGAGGCTGACAGGGCGCTCGAATCCCTGCGTTCGCACCCGACGGGCGGCTCGGCGGCTCGAATCGGCACGGTCACGGCCGATCGTCCGGGCCTGGTTTTTCTTCGAACCGGCCTGGGGGCGAGCCGGGTGGTGGACATGCTGCCGGGAGATCAACTCCCCCGGATTTGCTGAGACTGTCCGCTGATCGACGGCGGACGGGGAGAAGTAGTCTACTCGAGCTCGGGATGGTCCACGCGGATCTGGGATGACCCCAGCACGGTGTTCCCCAGTGCTGCATTGATGTCCACCTCGTAGGTCGCCAGCGGACACTCCTCCTCCGTCAGGTCGGCGAAGCTGAAGCTGATGCCGACCTCCGTCGATCCTCCCCCGGCAATCGATTGGACCTGGTTGGGCGTGATCAGGATCTCCAGCCCCGGACACGTGAACTCCCGGGGAAAGCTGAGAGGGGTCCCGGCACCGATCACCAGGGGGCCCAGCGATGCGTTGGACATGTTGAACAGTTCCAGGTCCACTTCCCGCGCTGCGCCGATCAGAACCGGAGAGGCCGGAGCGAACTCCAGGTCACCGAATTCCGGCCCCGTCGAATCATCGTCTCCGCAGCCCGTGAGGAGGAGGGCGGCCGCGGCAAAGGCGAGCGCCTTTCGATCTGATACCGGTGGATGCATCGGTCTCCATTCCTCCTGCTCGTGAACTGACGTCGATCACGGTTACACTGTCCGGTGTGGAAGGTTGCGCTCCGCCTGCTCCGGGGCAACGCGCAGTTGACGAATCACGATGTGGGATCCATTTTGACACGCTTTGCATCCCACGTCGAATCGTGGAGCGCGTACAGGAAGTCGCAACTCAGTTGGAGCGCAAAATGAAGCCAGGGATTCACCCGGAATACACGCCGACGAAGATCACGTGTGCGTGCGGGCGCGTGTCGGAGACGTTCTCCACCGTGGACGAGCTGCACGTGGAGATCTGTTCCCACTGCCACCCGTTCTTCACCGGTCGTCAAAAGCTGGTCGATACGGCGGGACGTGTCGAGCGCTTCCGCCGCAAGTACGGTTCGGCGGACTCCGACTTCGACGACGAAGTGGAGGAGACCGTTGCCGTGGCCGAGCCACCGGCAGAAGCGGATGCGGACGCGGAGACCGAGCCGGATGTGGCTGTGGAGGCAGAGAAGGCCGTAGACGCGGAGGCCGAGAAGGCCGCAGACGCGGCGGCTGAGTGATCCCGCGGGGCGTCCAGAGGGCGCCCCGGGTCCACCCCACAGCCCCTCTTCTTTGAACATGGCCGACGCTCCGAAACTCGCCAGTCGCGTCGCCGCGGTCATCGAGACCTACGAATCGCTCGCGGCACAACTCGCCGATCCAGCCGTTCTGGCGGATCCGGGACTACTTCGTGCCGTGGCTCAGCAGCACTCCGACCTGACCCCGCTGGCCGAAGCGGGCCGGCAATATCTCAAGATGCTGGACGATCTGGCCCAGGCCCGGGAGCTGGTGGATTCCAGTGAGGCCGAGTTGGCGTCCATGGCCCGGCTCGAGGTGGAGTCGCTTGCCGAAGAGATGGATGGGGTCGAGGATCGCCTTCGCGCTCTGCTCGTCCCGCGGGATCCGCTGGATGACCGTCCAGCGGTCGTCGAGATCCGCGCCGGGACGGGCGGCGACGAGGCGGGCCTGTTCGTGGCTGATCTGAACCGGATGTACGGCCGCTACGCTGATTCGCGAGGCTGGGCGATCGAGGTGCTCTCGACGAGCGAAGGCACCCTGGGCGGCCTGAAGGAGATCATCTTCCTCGTGCGGGGACGGGACGCGTATGGGTCCCTCCGCTACGAGTCGGGCGTGCACAGGGTACAGCGGGTGCCCGTTACCGAGAGCTCGGGCCGCATTCACACGTCCGCTGCAAGCGTGGCCGTTCTCCCGGAGGCAGAGGAAGTGGACGTGGAGATCGATCCGGGAGACCTGAAGATCGATGTGTTCCGCTCCTCCGGCCCCGGTGGGCAGTCGGTGAACACCACCGACTCGGCGGTACGGATCACTCACGTGCCAACGGGCCTGGTCGTATCGTGCCAGGACGAGAAATCCCAGCACAAGAACAAGGCCAAGGCGATGAAGGTGCTGCGCAGCCGCCTGCTCGATCGCGTCGTGGCCGAGCAGGAGGCCGAACGGTCCCGAGAGCGCAGGGCCCACGTCGGTACCGGCGATCGGTCGGCGAAGATCCGGACGTACAATTTCCCGCAGAACCGGGTGACCGATCACCGCATCAACCTGACGCTGCACCGACTCGACGCAGTACTCGGGGGCGACCTGGACGACATCGTTGAAGCTCTGCGGGCCGCGGGGCTCGAAGAGCGAATGCAAGTGGAAGATCCAGGGTGAGCCGCCCCATCGCCCCCGACGAGGGAGGGCCGACTCGCAGGCTTCCCGGGCCAAGCCGGCGAGAGGTGATCGAGGGACTCGCGGTGGAACTGGAGGCCGGCGGCGTTCATGGCGCGCGGTACGAGGCTGAGCGGGTACTGGCGCACGTCCTCGGTCTCTCGCGTACCGACCTGCTCCTCCACACGAATCTCGTGGTTGGGCCGGAGGAAGCCGGCCGCATCGCCATGGTCTCACGCCGCCGTCTCTCCGGGGTTCCCCTGCAGCACATCGAAGGCACGGTCGCGTTTCGCGACCTGGTCCTGGTGTGTGATGGGCGTGCTCTGGTACCGAGACCCGAGACGGAGCAACTGGTGCAGGCGGTCGTGGACTGGGCGGATGGGACCGAAGCTTCGGGTGGTGTGCGGCGCGTGGTGAGAAAGGACAGGACTACGCAGCCCCCGCTGGAGGTCGCGCTGGACATCGGCACGGGCAGCGGAGCCATCGCCCTGTCACTCATCCAGGAAGGCGTCGTGAGTCGCGCTGTGGCCGTAGACGTCTCTTCGCCAGCCCTGGAGCAGGCGGCGCAGAGCGCGGCCGGGCTGGGCCTGGAAGAGCAGATCGAGTTCCGGAAGACGGGGGGATCACCGTGGGAGGCCGTCGGGCTGGAGGAGACTTTCGACCTGATCGTATCCAACCCCCCCTATGTCGCGGACGCCCTGATTCCTGGGCTGCCCGCAGAAGTTCGTGACCACGATCCGCGAGAGGCGCTGGCGGGGGGCGTCGATGGCCTGGACGTCGTCCGCAGGATCGCGTCGGGAGCGTCATCGCACGTCCGAGCGGGCGGCGGTCTGTTCCTCGAGGTTGGGGCGGACCAGGGAGAGAAGGTGCGCCGGCTACTGGAAAAGGACTCCTGCTGGAAGACGGTTCGCGTCACGGCGGACCTGGCCGGGCGAGAGCGGTTCGTCGTCGCCCTGGCTTGAGCGGAGCAGTGCCGGTGAGGCTGCGAGTTCTGTCGCGGCCCACCGGCATCAGCGTTATGTTAACAGACTTGAGATGCGACGGCTACGCCGTTTGACGAGACGTGTCATCAGAACAGTGAGACCGAGATGGATATGTCTGATCGAGACGGGATATTCCAGCGAGCGGTAGAGGTAGGCCGGCTGATCTCGCAGACGCCGGAGTACGCCTATCTGCGCTCCGCGATAAGGGAGATTGACGGTGACGAGGAGGCAAAGGCACGGCTGGACGGGATCAGGGCACTCCAGGAGAAGTTGATCGGATTCCTGGAGCGGGAGGAGGAGCCACCAGAGGACTTGCGCGCCGAGCTTGGCAGTTTGAGCGAGGAGATGCAGACGACCACGCGCTACCAGGCCCTGATCTCCGCCCAGGCCAACTTCGACAAGCTGATGGAGAAGGTGAACCAGTCGATCGGTGAAGGCGTCAAAGCGGGCGAGCAGTCACGGATCATTCTCCCTTCATGAAGGGGATCAGGGACGCGCTCGAGAGGGCGCTTCGGACGGCGGTGGATCCGGTCATCGACTGGATGGTCAGGGCCCGAGTCCATCCCAACACCCTGAGCACGCTGGGGTTTCTCATCACGTGCTCGTCCGGCTACTTCTTCCACCAGCACGAGGTCCGGACCGCGGGAGCCCTGATCCTGCTGGGGGGCATTTTCGATCTGTTCGATGGGACGGTGGCCCGCCGGACAGGCCTGGCGTCACCCTTCGGGGCGTTCTACGACTCGACGCTGGACAGATTGTCCGAGATCATCGTCTACATCGGGCTCCTTTCGCTGTACAACGACTATCGAGCCGACGCCAACGACGTCGTGATGATCTACGTGGTGATCCTGGCGATGGCCGGATCACTGATGATCAGTTACACGCGGGCCCGCGCCGAGGCGCTGGGGATCGATTGCACCGTAGGTATCATGCAGCGCGCAGAGCGCGTGATTCTGATTGGCGCCGCCGCCCTGTTCTTTGGAGAGCAGGGCAACGGGGCCGTTCTCCGGGTCGTGCTCTGGGGGTTGGCGATACTCACCAACCTGACGGTCCTGCAACGCATTCTGTGGGTGTACTTGAACACGCGTCCCGAGGGAATCGCGGTCGGGAGCGCGGTCTGGAAGATGCCAGATTGGCTACATCGTAAGTTGAATAAAAAGGGCGATTAATCGTGTTTACCTCAAGTGGAATCTTGCCATGAACGAACAGAACGCTGCAATGGAAATCGCCCCGGCCGATGGACGCCTGGGCATACTGCTGGTCGGACTGGGGGCCGTCTCCACCACGACGATCGCGGGCGTCGAATCGATACGGCGCGGCCTGGCGAAGCCGATCGGCTCGCTCACACAGATGGCGACCGTCCGACTCGGCAAGCGGACCGAGCACCGCTCGCCCCTGATCAAGGAACTGGTTCCCCTGGCGGAGCTGGACGACATCGTCTTTGGCGCCTGGGACCCGATTCCGGACGACGCCTACGACTCGGCCCGGCACTGCGGAGTTCTGAAGCCCGAGGACCTCGAGCCGATCGCCGATTTCATGCGGACGATCAAGCCGATGCCGGCCGTGTTCGACAAGGACTACGTCAAGAAGCTCGACGGGACCAACGTGAAGACCGGCGAGAACAAGCTCGAGCTCGCGGAGCAGCTCCGGGCCGACATCCGGCGATTCAAGGAGGAGAACGGCTGCGCGCGAGTGGTCATCGTGTGGGCGGCTTCCACGGAGATTTTTCTTACGCCGCAGCGGGTGCATGACACGGTGGAGTCACTCGAGCAGGCGATGCGGGAGAATCACCAGGCTATCGCTCCCTCGATGGTGTACGCGTACGCCGCTCTCATGGAGGGTGTCCCGTTCGCCAACGGCGCGCCGAATCTGACGGTAGACCTACCGGCCATGATCGAGCTCTCCGCCCGGACCGGCGCGCCGATCGCGGGGAAAGACTTCAAGACCGGCCAGACGCTCATGAAGACGATCCTCGCTCCAGGACTCAAGGTCCGGATGCTGGGACTGAACGGGTGGTTCTCCACGAACATACTTGGCAACAGGGATGGAGAGGTCCTTGACGATCCGGAGAGCTTCAAGACGAAGGAAGAGTCCAAGCTCGGGGCTCTCGAGCACATCCTTCAGCCGGAGATGTACCCGGATCTGTACTCCGACATGTACCACAAGGTGAGAATCAACTACTACCCGCCTCGTGGTGACAACAAGGAGGGTTGGGATAACATCGACATCTTCGGGTGGATGGGTTACCCGATGCAGATCAAGATCGACTTCCTGTGCCGCGACTCGATTCTGGCTGCTCCCATCGTCCTGGACCTCGCGTTGTTCATGGATCTCGCATCCCGGGCCGGTCTGTCCGGCATCCAGGAGTGGCTGTCCTTCTATCTCAAGGCGCCGCAGGTGGGAGAAGGTCTGTATCCCGAGCACGACATCTTCATCCAGCACATGAAGCTGAAGAACACGATCCGGTGGATGGCGGGTGAGGATCAGATTACGCATCTCGGAAACGACTACAACGACGACTAGCGGCCCGACTTCGCTTTCCTTGACCTGAAGCGATTCTCAACCACTAGCTACATTGAAGGCGACGTAGCCACACAACGACCGTGAATCGGCGCCGACTGGGGCGCCGATTCCTGCATATGGAGGTCGAGGGCCAAGTGAGAGATCCGGTCGGAACCGGGGGGTTGTTCATCGCGTTCGAAGGGGGAGAGGGAGCGGGGAAGTCCACGCATCTCAGGCGCCTCACGGAGCGCCTTGAACGTCTCGGCGTCGCCCACCTCCTGGTCCGGGAGCCGGGAGGCACGCCGGCCGGGGAGCGGATCCGGCAGATCGTGCTCGACCCGAACACTCCGATTTTCGCGGAGACCGAGCTTCTGCTCTACCTGGCATCTCGGGCGGAATTCGTGAACCGGGTGGTCCGTCCCGCGCTCGAGAGAGGCGAACTCGTTCTCGCGGACCGTTTCGAGATGTCCACGTACGCCTACCAAGGCCTGGCGCGAGGTCTCGGCCTGGACCGCGTCAAGGATCTCAACGCGTTCGCCACGGGAGGCCTGACACCGGATGGGACGGTTCTGCTTGCCCTGGACGCCGACGTAGGCCGGGGAAGACAGCGCGGGCAGGCGGACCGGCTGGAGCAGGAGCACGCGGCTTTTCATCGCTCGGTCGCGAGGGCATACGCTTTGCTGGCCGAGTCAGAGCCGGGCGTGATCACGATAAGGAGCGACGGTCCGATGGAGGAAGTGCATGAGCGCCTGTGGGAGGCATTGTCGGTGCGCTGGCCGGATCGGTTCCCTCCCGCCGCGTGAAACCTTTTGGGTCGCCGTGAGTTTCAAGAACGGGTACGTGCACGAGGACCTTCGTGTACGGCAAGTCTGAACGGCTGAGTGGAGGTGTAATGAAGCTGAGGAGTTCCTGGGCGGTTCCCGTCGCGGGTCTGTTTGCGGTGCTCGCTAGCGGGGGCTGGCTGCTGCAGGAGAGTGCAGGACCATCCGCGTCCGAGGCACTTCTCGAGACCGTAGTG